>CAZAZI010000167.1:0-4648 GCA_964489575.1 uncultured Oscillospiraceae bacterium
CTCCTGATCCATTTCCAGCTCCCGACTGGTCTCCTTTTCCTTGCTCAACGCCTATTGATCCTCCTCAAACATACTGGTGAGCACCTCGCTCACGCTCTTGCCTATATGCCGCATCAGGGCCATAACCCTGGCGTAGTCCATGCGAACGGGGCCGATGATGCCCAGCGAGCCGATGGTCGGCCCCACCTTATAGGTGGCTGTAACCACCGAGCAGTCCCGCATATCTTTATCCTCGTTTTCCGCGCCGATCCTGATGGAGAACTCCACGTCCGTCGCTTCTGTAAGAAGCTTGTAGAGCACATCCTTGGTTTCGAGGGCGTTGAGGAAGCCGCGGGCCTTTTCAACGTCGTTATATTCGGGGTAGTTAAGGATGTTCGTCGCCCCGGCCAGCTGCACGCCCCCAGGCCCGGTATCCAGGCTCTTATGTAGGGCGGAAAGCGCCTCGTCGAGGAACTCGCGCTGGCTATCCAGCGCCGCGCGCAGCTCCGGTATGCGGCGGGCGCTTACATCCTGCAAGGCTGTGCCTTGAAGGCGCTCCGTGAGGATGTTGGACACACGCTCCATCTGGATGTAATCCATGCTCCGCGGCACGCTGATAATGGTATCCCGCGTAGCGCCCAGATCCGTGACCACCACGGCCAGCGCCCTGCCCTCGGAAACGGGCACCAGCTGGATGCGCTTAACCTTAACGGTGCGCAGCGTGGGCTTTAAAACCATGGAGGTATATTTGCTCATGCTGGAAAGCACCCAGGCCGTTTGCCTGATCACCTGGTCAAGTTCATCGAGGGTATTGGAATAGCAGCCTTTGATGAAGCGCTTTTCCGACTCTGTCAGGTGCGCCTGGCGCATGATGGAGTTTACATACAGCCTGTAGGCCTTTTCGCTGGGAATGCGGCCCGCAGAGGTATGGGGCTGCTCAAGGTAGCCCATCTCCTCCAGGTCGCTCATCTCGTTGCGAATGGTAGCGGAGGAAAGGGAGATATCGGGCAGCTTGGAGATGGTGCGGGAGCCTACCGGCGTTGCCGTGAGTATATAGTCGTCGATGATCGCCTGCAGGATGCGCATTTTACGCATATCCAGTTCCATTTCCATCCGCCTCCTTTCCCGCGGTTATTATTTTTTTACCCGGGATCTGTATTAGCACTCCTGTGATTCGAGTGCTAATCACTATGAATAAAAATAGCACCGCGGCCCATTTATGTCAAGGGAAACGGCCCCGTGCAATGTGAACAAACGGCAACATCAGCATGAATTATCGGCCGAGGGCGAAAAAACGCCTATTTTACTGGCTTTCCTGGTTATGCTCAATCCTCGAGGAAATAGAGCAAAGCGCTGTTTTCCATGTCGAGCCCGGCCTGCGTAAGGCGCAAGGCGCCGGGCGTTGCCTCGGCCCAGCCCAGGGCTGAAAGGGCCTCTACGGCCTCGGGGTAAGCAGCGCACACGTCCAGGCCAAAACGCGCCAAAAAGGCAGGCCGCTCCACGCCCTTTAGCATGCGCAGGCCCAGCATTACGCATTCAAACATCGCTTCTGCGCGCGGTATAAGCCGCTGCTCCAAAATGGGCAGCTCTTCCCGCTCCAAAGCCGCCAGATAGGCTTCCATTTCGGCATGGTTGCTCCAACGCCGCCAGCCGCCGATCTCCATGGCGGAGTGGGCGGCCAGGCCCAGGCCCAGATAGGGCCCGTTCTGCCAATAGTTGATGTTATGGCGGCAGGCAAAGCCGGGCTTTGCGTAATTGGATATTTCATAACGCTCGTAGCCCAGCTCGGCCAGCAAGGCGCGCCCGGCGTCCTGCATATCGCAAACTTCATCCTCGTCCGGTAGGGCCGCCTCCCCCGCCTTTACGCGCATATATAAGGGCGTACCTTCTTCCAATATAAGGGAGTAGGCGCTGATGTGCTCCAGGCCCAGGGCCGCCACGGATCGGATGCTCGAGAGGTATTGATCTAAGCTTTGGCCCGGCAGGCCGTACATCAGGTCGACGTTGATATTCTGGAAACCCGCCTCCCGGGCAAGGCGAAGACTCGCTTCAAACTGGGCGAAATCGTGGATGCGGCCAATGGCGCGAAGAAGGCTGTCCTCCGCGCTTTGCAGGCCCAGGGAGAGCCGGTTCGCGCCCCCCAGCCGGTAGGCTTGCAGCTTTTGCGCATTCACCGTGCCCGGATTGCATTCGACGGTGAATTCCGCTCCCGGCGCAATGGTAAACGCCGACCGAAGCGCGGCCAGCAGGCCGGCCATATCCTCTGCCGATACAATCGAGGGCGTACCCCCGCCGATGAAAACGGTATCGTAGGCCGTGGCCGGGAAGCGCCGGGCGGCCAGGCCGATTTCTTTTGTTAAAGCCGAAAGATACGCCTGAAGCGGCTCCGCATCCGCAAAGGAGACGAAGTCGCAGTAGGCGCATTTTTGCACGCAAAATGGTATGTGAAGATACAGGCCCGCCATGGTCAGTTAATGCGCAGCACGCTCATGAAAGCATCGCTGGGCACGCTCACCGTGCCGACCTGGCGCATGCGCTTTTTGCCCTCCTTCTGCTTTTCGAGCAGCTTTTTCTTGCGGGAAATATCGCCGCCATAGCACTTGGCCAGCACATCCTTGCGCAGAGCGCGCACGGTCTCCCTGGCGATGACCTTGGTGCCGATAGCCGCCTGGATGGGTACCTCGAACTGCTGGCGCGGGATAACCTCCTGTAGCTTTTCCGCCACGGCCCGGCCCTTAGCGTAAGCCCGATCCTTATGGACGATGGTGGAAAGCGCGTCGCACATATCGCCGTTGAGAAGAAAGTCAAGCCGAACGAGATCGCTCTTGCGGTATTCCTTCAGCTCGTAATCAAAGGAGGCGTAGCCACGGCTGCGGGATTTGAGCTGATCGAAAAAGTCGTAAATGATTTCGTTGAGGGGAAGGTTGTACTTGAGGTTAACCCTAGACTCCTCCAAATAGGTCATATCGATGAAAATGCCCCGCCGCTCCTGGCAAAGCTCCATGATGGTGCCCACATATTCCGAAGGGGTCATGATATGGGCCTCCACCATCGGCTCCTCCATGGATTGGATCTCCGTGGCAGGGGGCAGGTTGCTGGGGTTGTCGATCACCAGCTCCGTACCGTCGGTTTTCACCACCCGGTAGATGACGCTGGGCGCTGTGGTCACAAGATCAAGGTCAAATTCCCGCTCCAGCCGCTCCTGGATAATCTCCATATGCAGCAGGCCCAAGAAGCCGCAGCGGAAGCCAAAGCCCAGAGCCAAGGAGGTTTCCGCCTCATAGGTGAGGGAAGCGTCGTTGAGCACCAGCTTATCCAGCGCATCGCGCAAAGACTCGTAATCCGCCCCATCCGCAGGGTAGATGCCGCAAAAAACCATGGGGTTGGCGTGCTTGTAGCCGGGCAGGGCCTCTTTGGCGGGGTTTTCCGCATCCGTAATGGTGTCGCCCACCTTGGTTTCGGCCACGCTTTTGATGGAGGCGGCGATATAGCCTACCTCCCCAGCGCTCAACGAATCCGTAGGCTTGAGGTTGGGCGTAAACACCCCCACCTCCGTTACGTCGAATTCGTTTTTCGTAGCCATGGAGCGGATGCGCATGCCCGCCCGCACAACGCCGTTTTTGACCCGCACGTAGCTCAAAGCGCCTTTATAATTATCGTAAATGCTATCGAAGATCAGGGCTTGCAGGGGCGCGGTCTCATCACCGGCCGGTGCGGGAACCATGTCCACAACCTGGCTCAATACGGCGGCCACATTGGTGCCGTTCTTGGCGGAGATCAGGGGCGCATCCTCGGCGGGCAGGCCGATCACATCCTCGATCTCCTTGATGACGAACTCGGGCTGCGCGCTGGGCAGGTCGATCTTATTGACGACGGGCACGATTTCCAGATTGTTATCCAGCGCCAGGTATACGTTTGCCAGCGTTTGCGCCTCGATGCCCTGGGTGGCGTCCACCACCAATATGGCCCCCTCGCAGGCGGCCAGCGCCCGGGAGACCTCGTAGGTAAAATCCACATGGCCTGGGGTGTCGATGAGGTTGAGCATGTAGCGATTGCCGTCCGTATGGGTATAAAACATGCGCACGGCGGAGGCTTTGATGGTGATGCCCCGCTCCCGCTCGATCTCCATGGTATCCAAAAGCTGGTTCTCCATATCCCGTGCGGATACGGTTTCGGTCAGCTCCATCATCCTGTCCGCCAGGGTGGATTTGCCATGGTCGATGTGGGCGATGATGCAAAAGTTGCGGATCAGTTCCCTTTGGTAAGCCATCCTATCCTCCATTTCAAAATGCGAAAAAAAGATTTTTCCAAATTGAATGATACTGGAAAGCGGCGCAAATTGCAAGAGCGGGCTTTTCGTGATAAAATATAATCAAATCATTTCGTATTTGGGGAGGTATTTTAATGTTCTGTCAGGATTATGACAAGCTTGTCCAAACCTTTGAAAAGCGCGGTTTTACCGTACATTCCGCAGACTCGGCCCAGAAGGCCAGGGAGCTCGTTCTCTCCCTCGTCGCGCAGGGCGCGAGCGTGGGTATGGGCGGTTCCATGACGCTGGGCGCCTTGGGCGTTTACGAGGCGCTTATGGGGGCCGGCCATACCGTATATGACCACGCCCATTCCAAGGATCCGGATATCTACCAAAAAGAGAACGCGGCGGATTGGTATA
>CAZAZI010000168.1:0-4581 GCA_964489575.1 uncultured Oscillospiraceae bacterium
ACAGCAGGAAGTTGATGCCGTTTTCCTTGGTGGATTTATCCTTGTCCTTCACCACCTCATAGGTTTTGCCGCCAAAGAAGCCCTCCATGATGCCTGTGAGCTTCTTGTCGTCCAGGATCTCAATGCTCCTGAGGCCCTTGGCCAGAATCTCGCCGTGGGAACGGTGGGAGCCAAAGGTATAGTCATCCAGCGTCAGCAAAAACGCGGCGCCCACATAGGCAGCCTCCTGGCCGATGCCCAAATGGGCGGGGCCGGGGTGGTTATAGGCCGTGCCCTGGTATTCGCCGGTGGTTTTGATGAGGTTGAGCATGGTCTCAAACTCGCGGATGTAGCACATATCCCGGTAGATATTAAGGAACTCGGCCTTGGTGAAATTCGCCTTTTCATCCGCCACGGTTTTCTGGTATTGGTTCACCGGGATGGCGGGGAAGGTGATGGAGCCGGGCGCCCGCACGGCCTGCGGGTCTATAAACAACGATTTGGACATGATCTTTCTCCTTATCTTAATCCTTATGCTTGGAACACGGCTTCGCGGATGATCTCGCCAACGGTGGGGTGCGGGAAAACGATCTCTTTGATCTCGTCGAGGGTCATTTCCAGCTCGATGAAAGTCCCCACGGCCACGATGAATTCACTGGCGTAGTTGCAAAGGGCCTGCGCGCCCAAGATGGTGTTGCGCCGGTTGTCCACCACCAGTTTGAACATGCCGTTGCCGCCCTCGTTTTCAGCCACATAGCGGCCCGAATACTGCATGGGCAGCTTCACGGCCCGCACATCCAGGCCCTTAGCCTTAGCCGTAGCCTCTGTTTCGCCCACGGCGGCCAACTCGGGGTTGGTGTAAACCACGCCGGGGATGGCTGTATAACGCATGGTATCCCGCTTGCCGAGCATGGTGTTTACGGCCACCTCTGCCTCGCGGTAGGCGGTGTGCGCCAGCATGGAGCGGCCGTTTACATCTCCAGCCGCATATACTTCGGGCTGGTTGGTGCGCAGGCGGCTATCCGTAACGACGGCCCCCCGCTCGGTCAGCACGCCGATGGCTTCAAGGCCGATTCCAGCCGTGTTGGGCCTGCGGCCGATGGAAATCAGCACCTTATCCGCCTCGATCTGCGCGGCCTGGCCGTTCTTTTCATAGTGGACGGTTCCGGCCCTGACCTCGGTCACCTTGGCGGAAAGGATAAATTCCACGCCCTTTTTCTCATAATTCTTTTGCAAGATGGCCACCAGCTCCGGGTCGTTTTCCCCGGCGATGTGATCCAGCATTTCCACCACCGTTACCTTGGCGCCGATGGAATTGAAGTAGGCCGCCATTTCCAGGCCGATAACCCCGCCGCCGATCACGGCGAGGCGCTCGGGCTGTTCTTTTAAGGCCAATATCTCCCGGTTGGTCAGCACGAAGCCCGCTGTGAGGCCCTCTTGGAGGCCGGGAATGGGCGGCACGGCCGCCGAGGAGCCGGTGGCAATCAGCAAGCGTTTCGCGGTATACGTTTCGCCGCCCGCTTCCACGGTATAGCCCTCGGCGCCGCGGCCGGTGATGCGGCCACGGGCCTTCACGGTTTCCACGCCGTTGGCCTTAAGCGCGGCCTGTACGCCCGCCACCAGCGTGCGCACGACCTTATCCTTGCGGGCAATCACCTTGGCGTGGTCGATGGCGAGCCCCTGGGCCTTCACGCCGTATTTTTCGCCATGGGCCGCGCCGTCGTAAAGCTTGGCGCTGTAAAGCAATGTTTTGGTGGGCACGCAGCCCTCGTTGAGGCATACGCCGCCAAAGGCCCGCTCCTCGATGCACAGGACTCTCATCCCCGCATGGCCTGCCCGCTCGCTGGCTAGATACCCGGCCGGGCCGCCGCCCAGCACGATCAGATCATATACCATAGCCGCCTCCTTTTAGCCGATAAGCAGCGCGTTAAAGTTTTCGAGGGCCGTGCACAGCTCCTGCAAAAAGCGGGAGGCAGGCGCGCCATCCAAAGCGCGGTGGTCGTAGGTGAGGGAAAGGCCCATGGCCGGGTAGGCGGTGAGCTGCCCCTCCACGGTGCGCACCCGCTCGGTGATGCAGTTTACGCCCAATATGCCCGCTTGCGGCGGGTTTACCACCGGCGTGAAATGCTCCACACCCAGCGCGCCCAGATTGCTGATAGTAAAGGACGCGCCCTGCAATAGATCGGGGTTGATGGAGCCATCCTGGCAAGCCGCGGCCAATGCCTTAGCCTCGGCCGAGATCTGCGAGAGGCTCTTTTGATCCGCGTGGAAGAGGGTGGGCACCATCAGGCCCCGGGGGGTATCCACGGCGACGCCCAGATGCGCGCCCTTGAAGCGGCGGATCTTATCATCCAGGAAATGGGCGTTGAGATCCGGGTGCTTGGGCAGCACGCGGGAAACCGCAAAGAGCAGGATGTCGTTGAGGGTAATATTGGGCACGGCCATCTTCTCCCCGGCAGCCTTGAGCTGCTTGCGCAGCGCCAGGATGTTCGTAGCATCGAAGGAAGAGGTATGCGTGAGCTGGGCCATGGTAGAAAGGCTCTGCTGCATGGATTTGGCGATGACCTTGCGGATGTTGGTCAGCTTCACATCCTCGTATGCAGCGGCGGCAGGCGCGGATGCGGCAACTGCCGCTGCCGCAGGAACAGCCTCCGCCGCCACAGCGGCCACGGGCGCGGCTTCAACAGCGGCGATAGCCTTCTCCGCCTCGGTCAGCCTGCCGCCCAGGCCCGTGCCGGTGCGGCCTTCCTTGGCCAGGGCCAGCACATCCCGCTCAATGACGCGGCCATTTGGGCCGCTGGCCTGGGCCGCCGCCGGGTCTACCCGGAGCCGCTGCGCAGCTTGCCTGGCCCGGGGGGATATGCCCCGTGCGGCCGCCCCGGCGTCTACGGGCGCGGCCGCCGCGGGTATAGGCGCCGCCGCCGGTTCGCTCGCCGCAGGAACAGACGCAGGTGCACTCTGCGCAGATGAAGCCTCCACAGTCGAACTTCCCCGGGGCGCGAGGTGCGTGTAATCCTCGCCCGGCTCGCCGATCACGGCCACGGTTTCGAGGCAGGGCACATCGTCGTTCGCGCCGTAAAATACGGCCAGCAGCGTACCCGCCAGCTTAGCCGGTTCCTCAAAGGCGGATTTATCCGTTTCGTAAGAAAAGAGCAGATCGCCTTCCTCCACCCGATCACCGGCCTTTTTATACCATTCGCCGATGATGCAGCTTTCGACAGACTGCCCTTGCCTGGGCATAATGACCGCGGTTGCCATAGCTATCCTCCTGTTATCTTCTGTATGATATTAAGCAATGTTATTTTGTTGTATTATAACATTTCTCTGTATGCATAGCAAGACTGCCGGGTATGAAAAGCAGGATATTATGCCTGCTTTTTGCGCCTAGCCATGCCATGTGCGCCGCAACCGGGCCCGCTTGGGAAAGCGGCCGGCGCCAATTGTTTCCGCCTGGGCCTGTATCTGCCACCGGCTCTGGCTATCTATGCACAAAAAGGCCGGATATCCGGCGTTTCTTCCGCCGGTGGCACGAAATGGATATTTGTGGCGCCACGTTATTTGTCGAATAGAAACCTTGTGTCATCAAGCAATACAGGATACAATATTCTTAATTGTATCGCCGCCGGCCGGCCTGTTGAGGCGGCTTTCGCGCGGAAAGCAACGGAGGAAGCATGGGTCGCCGCAGGTTCAAAAACGCAACGCTTTTGGTGATAACGGGTTTGTTAGCGCTCGTTGTTTTTGCCGTGGCCTATGCCGATCTCCTGCTGGGACGGATCTATCGGGAACAGCAGAAAAACCTGCTTCTTGCCGCCCACTCCACCCCGGTGCCCGTTTTGCGGGCCACGCCCTCCCCTTCCCCTACCCCAACGCCGACCCCGGTCCCTACCCGCGCCCCCTTAGCCGGGGATATCGTCAATGTGTCCTTCCCCGATTATGATACGGGTGCCGGCGCGGACTATAGCTACCAAAGCGACGAACTGCGCATTGCCGTAACTAAGGTTGACGAGGAAGGCGTGACTTACTATGTGGCCGATATCTGGATGCGCAACATCAATTGCTTCCGCACGGCCTTCTCCAGCGGCAAGTTCCGGGGCAAGCGCCAGAGCGCGGAAACGATTGCTAAGGATAACGACGCCATCCTTGCCGTAAATGGGGATTTCCTCAGCGGGCTGGTGATCCGCAACGGCATCTTATA
Organism: uncultured Oscillospiraceae bacterium; assembly: GCA_964489575.1. Taxonomy (GTDB): domain Bacteria; phylum Bacillota; class Clostridia; order Christensenellales; family CAG-138; genus Pelethousia. The sequence continues at coordinate 4,175 of CAZAZI010000168.1, forward strand.
CCGCCAGGCCATCCTGCGCCCCACTCCTACACCGGACCCGCTGACCGGCTATATCCCGTTGCCGGAAGGTACGCCCAGGCCCGAACGGGCCACCTGCGTATTGTATTTCGACGGGCGGATCGTCACCGAAGAATACGAAACCTTCCGCACCAAATCCGCTATGAAAAACGGCGCCTGGCAGGGCTGGCAGTTTGGGCCCACGCTGGTACGCGGAGGCAAGGCTGCCGGGGACGTCAATGCCCAGGGCCGCAACCCGCGCTGCATATTGGGCTATTATGAGCCTGGGCATTACTGCCTCGTGATGATCGACGGGCGGCAAAAGAGCTACTCCATCGGTATGAATTTCGAGGAGATGATCGACCTTTCTCTCCGCTTGGGGCTCACCGAAGCCTACAATCTCGATGGGG
>CAZAZI010000169.1:0-4575 GCA_964489575.1 uncultured Oscillospiraceae bacterium
CCCAATTGCTGAATGTGATCAAAGGGGATATGTCGTTGATAGGTCCAAGGCCATTACTTGTTCGTTATTTACCATATTATAATGAAAGAGAAAGATTGCGCCATACAGTGAAGCCAGGCATTACTGGTTTGGCGCAAGTGAATGGTAGAAATACGGTTAATTGGGACGATAGAATAGAAATGGACGTTCAATATGTGCAAAATATCTCTTTTTCGTTGGATCTAAAGATTATTTTTGAAACTATCAAAAATGTTTTTTTTAGAACAAATGTAGTAGTAGATCCTGAATCAATTATGAAAAATTTTGACGATGAAAGAAAATTACAAAATTAAGCAGTTAGAAAAAGACAATGTAAAAACATTCGTCAGAATTATAAGAGAATCCTTTCAAATTAAACATTTAGTACCATCAATTTATAGAGGTAAGGGTGTAGAACAATTTATTTTAAATGAGCTGGATAACATTTTCTCTCCTTATCGATATTTTGTTGCGTATAATGGTAGTCAAATAGTAGGATGTGCTGAATTCAAGATCATGGCTGGTTCGGATATCTTTTTTTTGAATATGATTGCTTCAGAAAAAGAGTTTAAGGGTAGAGGTATAGGAAAGGCGATTTTGAATTTTGCGATCGATTTTTACGCAGGTCTAGGATATAAAAATTTGCAATTAGATGTTTATCAAGATAATAATGTAGCACTCGACTGGTATTCTGCGATAGGTTTTAAACGGTTGGATTATAAATTATTGTACGAAATCAAAACGAGTATATTAAATTTCAAAGAAAAAAACATTTATATACAAAATTTTCCACAGTATAAGGTGATAAAAGAAAATTATGGTTTTAATTATTTTGATGTAATGATTGACAATTTGTCAATGCGTATTGGTGTTATTGAGGATGATTTGATATTTAGAGGTGATTATAGTAACTCAATAAATATTGTGGCAAAACAACTACATGACAAACTAAATAAGATAACGAATAGAGAGGAATTAATTTTAATGAATAAAATTCTTCGAATGGAATTAAAAATTCAAATATGATTACAAAAATAGCAGTTAAAACTGGAAATTTCAGAAGGAAATGGACTTATACAAATTCAGCTAGAGAAGCATGGTATGATATTATTTCGAAATTTAAAACGATTCGACCTGAAGGTAATATTTTATTACCTGCCTATATCGGTTGGTCGCCAAATGAAGGAAGTGGAATATTTGATTCAGTAAATAATTCGGGTTTAAAGTATTCATTCTACGATTTAAATTTACATTTAGAAATAGATTTTAAAAAACTCAAAGAACAAATATTAGCAGATACTTCACAACTAGTTCTTTTAGTGCATTTTTTTGGTTTCCCTGATAAAAAATACGATGAAATCGTCAGTTGGTTAAAGCAGAATGAGATTACTTTCGTAGAGGATTGTGCTCATGCATGGCTAACAGATTTGATTGGAGGTAAATGTGGAAGGGCTGGTGATTTTTCTTTCTACTCATTACATAAAATATTACCTACAATTGATGGAGGTTTATTAGTAGATAATAATCCCAACAATTTTGATGAGAGTTTAACTCCATATTTTAATCTAACCTATGATTTACAATCTATCTACAATAAAAGAATATTTAATTACAAGTATTTGACCAATCTCCTAAAAGGGTTGGATAATGAGTTTACATTTTTACACGAAGAAATCCATGAAGGAATTTGCCCTCAAACTTTACCTGTTATAGTCAATAACTATAATAGAGATCAACTATATCAAGAAATGAACGATGCAGGTTTTGGGCTAGTGAGTTTATACCACACTATGATAAGTGAATTAAATGATGTTTCGTGTGGTGCTGTTGATATATTATCAAAGAAAATAATTAATTTCCCTATTCATCAGGATATTTCAATTAATGATTTGGATGAAATGATTCTGCGATTAAAAAAAATATTAAATGTTTGAGATCTTAAAATTAAATGAATCCTATGATAAGCAGGAGTATATTGCTTTATTGTCATTTTTAAAGATAAAAAACCCCTATAATCTTTTGGATTATATAGATGTGTTTGGTGGTGGATTGGATAATCTGATTTGTTTTAAATATAAAACGAATAATTCTATAATCATAATGTCCGGCTTTATCCGAAATGTGGTAATAGGAGAAAAGGCCACACCGTATTTTGATTTTATATCACCTTATGGATATAGTGGTCCGTTTTATACTGATTCGTCTAATGAATATGATTTAAAAGAGTTTTGGAAAAACGTAGATAATTGGTATAAAGAAAATAATGTTGTTTCAGAGTTTGTTCGATTTAGTCTACAAAACAATCATTCAAATTATTCAGGTAATTTATTCCCAACTATGTTGAATATAAAAGGGGAAATAATTGATGCTGATAAACAATGGAAAGCATTTGATCGTAAAGTACGCAAGAATGTAAATAAAGCTATTCGTGAAGATCTCAAATATTCGATCTATTATAAAGAAATTGAAGATAAATATATTGAAGAGTTCCATGAGATTTATATCCAAACAATGATAAGGACGAGCGCGAGTGAAAGTTTCATGTATTCAATAAACAATTTTAAACAATTTATAAAGAATAATGTTGATTCTAGTGCAATTTGCACGGTGTATGATCATGATATCCCAATTTCCTCAGAATTGGTACTAATATCAGAAGATTCAATATTTTCTTTTTTAGGTGGAACGAATGATTTTTACTTTGATAAACGACCAAACGATTTTCTGAAATTTCATTTGATTAATTGGGCAAGAGAAATTAATAAGCAGTATTATGTCTTGGGCGGGGGATATGGATATGAGGATGGAATCTTTAAATATAAAAAAGCGTTTTTTCCCAATGACGTTGTCACCTACTATACTGGAAGAAAAATTATCAATGAAGATATATATATAAACTTAGTTAATTTGACTTCTGAATATAGAGTTTCCCAGGGTAAAGAAAAGTTGATATTAACCGATACAACTTTTTTCCCCTTATATAATAAGAAATTGTTGTGATAATTCTTAATTGTAATTTTACTGTTTTGTCGTTATCATTAGGTACAAGCCATGCAACGTGATCTATACGGGGATTATGAAATGTTCTATGCAGAATTTAAGGGTGAAATTATAGCGATGTCTTTTATTTTGTTTGCGAATATCAGAATGCATTATAATTTATCGGGTGTCAAATATGAATTTAGACTACTCGCACCTACAAACCTTTTATTGTACGAAGCTGCCAGTTGGGGTAATGAACAGGCATTCAAAAGTTTTCACTTGGGTGGAAGACTTGGTTTAGTTGAGAATGGATTGTTCAAAATCAAACAGGCATTCAATAGAAATTCCGATTTACTGTTTTAATCGGTAAAGAGATTATTATGTCAGAGATGTATTAGGAACTAGTTGAAATTTGGAAAAGAGAAGATATTTAATTAGATGCAAATTTGTCTTATTTTCCGCTGAATCGTGCTTAGGAAATATACTTCACTATTACATTCATGAGATTTGAAATGAGCTGATTATACCTAGTTGTAAGGTGTTTAATTTATTTCATTTAATCGACTTGATGAAAAAGTAAAATATACAATTATATGTCAAAACGAATTTGGCTCTCCCTCGCCCATATGGGAGGGCAAGAGCAACAGTTTGTAAAAGAGGCGTTCGACACCAACTGGGTGGTGCCCCTGGGACCCAACGTGGATGGGTTTGAGATAGATCTTGAACAATTTCTGGGTGAGGATAAACAAATCGTGGCACTGAGTGCAGGTACGGCGGCGATTCACCTTGGGCTGATTCACCTAGGGGTAGGTCCAAGTGATGAGGTGATCTGCCAGAGCTTCACCTTTAGCGCGAGCGCGAACCCGATCAAATACCTGGGTGCAGAACCGGTGTTCGTAGATAGTGAACCGGAAACATGGAACATGGATCCGGAGCTGTTACGTAAGGCAATCGAAAATCGTATCGAAGTGACCGGTAAAAAGCCTAAGGCGATCATCCCGGTGCATCTCTACGGGATGCCGGCGAAGATGGATGAGATCATGACAATTGCCAATGAATATGAGATTCCGGTGCTGGAGGATGCTGCCGAAGCGCTTGGCGCCACCTACAAGGGTCAGAAATGCGGCACCTTCGGTGAATTCGCCTGCCTCTCCTTCAACGGCAACAAGATGATCACCACCTCGGGTGGGGGGGCGTTGGTCTGCTCTACCAAGGAGGAGGCCGATTTCACGAAGCATCTGGCCACGCAGGCACGCGACAATGCACCGCACTACCAGCACTCGAAGGTGGGGTACAACTACCGCCTGAGCAATATCTGCGCGGGTATCGGGCGGGGTCAGATGTTGGTGCTCCAGGAGCATGTGGAGGCCCGCCGGAACATCAACCTGAAATACCGACAGTTGTTAAAGGGTACCAGTGGTGTATCGTTCCAAAGCAATCCTTCATCGGACTTCCACTCGAACATGTGGCTTACCTGTATCGTGGTAAATCCTGCCGAAGCGGGCTTTACACGGGAAGATCTGCGCCTGGCCATGGAGCAGGAGAACATTGAAACGCGCCCCCTCTGGAAGCCGA
>CAZAZI010000170.1:0-4562 GCA_964489575.1 uncultured Oscillospiraceae bacterium
CCCGCTCCAATTCTTCCCGCTTTACGCCCTGCAAATTCACGGCCACGCGCTGGCCGGCGAGGGCTTTTTCCACGCTCTCGGAATGCACTTGCAGGCCCCGGGCCCTGGCAAGCCGGCCCGCCGGGTAGAGCATGACCTCTTCCCCAGCCGAAAGCGTGCCCTCGATCAGGGTGCCGGTGACCACCGTACCAAAGCCCTGCATGGAGAAAACCCGATCCGCGGGCAGGCGGAAGGACCGCTCGATGTGCTTGCCCCGGGTTTGCGCCACCAGATCGAACAGCGTTTGGCGCAGGGCGTCGACACCCTCGCCGGTATAGGCGGAAACGGGCAGGATGGGCGCGCCCGCCAGGCAGCTGCCCTTGAGCTGTTCGCGCACATCCTCCATGACCATCTCCAGCCATTCCGGCTCCACCAGGTCGAGCTTGGTCAGGGCTACACAGCCCCGCTTGATATCCAGCAGAGAGAGGATGCCCAAATGCTCTTTTGTTTGGGGCATGACGCCCTCGTCTGCCGCCACTACCAGAAGCGCCAGGTCGATACCACCCGCGCCTGCCAGCATATTGCGGATAAACTTTTCATGGCCGGGCACATCGATAATGCCCGCCTTCTGTCCATCCGGCAGGTCGAGGTAGGCAAAGCCCAGCTCGATGGTGATGCCGCGGCGCTTTTCCTCTTCAAGCCTGTCCGTATTGATGCCCGTGAGGGCATTGACGAGGCAGGTTTTACCATGATCCACATGGCCTGCCGTGCCGATGATGACGTTGTTCATGGCTCTTGCTCCCCCACGCAGGCGATAAGCGCGGCGGCCAGCCGTTCCAGCGCCTCATCCCGCACCGTGCGCATATCCAGCAGCACTGCGTCCTTATGGATGCGGGCGGCTACAGGCTCCGTCCTTTGCAAAAGCCTGCGGCAGATTTCCTCAGGGCCGATGTCCGCAGGCCGCAGCCGCACGGCCCTGGAGGGGATGGTTTCATTGGGCACGGAGCCCGCGCCGATCTGCGCTTCGCTCTCCACCACGTCCGCCGCGATCCCCGGCAGCAGGGCCAGCAGCCTTTCGGCCCGCGCAGCAAGGGCCTCCACGGGTTGGGCCAGCATGCGGTACAGGGGAATGCGCGATAGCGCTTCCTCGGGCCTGCGATAGAGCCGCAACGTGGCTTCGAGGGCGGCCAGGGTCATCTTGTCCACCCGGAGCGCGCGCAGGAGAGGGTGCTTTTTCATTGGATCGATATAACGGGCCTTGCCCACCAGGATGCCCGCCTGCGGCCCGCCCAGGAGCTTATCGCCGGAGAAGCAGAGCACATCCGCCCCGGCGGCCAGGCCCTCCTGCACGGTGGGCTCGTTTTGTATGCCGTAGGGGGAAAGGGGCAGCATGGCCCCGCTGCCCAGGTCATACAGCAGAGGCAGATCCTTTCCCCGGCTAAGGGCCGCCAGCTCCGCAACCGTTACCTCCGCCGTAAAACCCACGATGCGGTAGTTGCTGGTGTGCACCTTTAAAAGGGCCGCCGTATTTTCGCCGATGGCCCGCTCATAATCGAACGGATGGGTCTTGTTGGTGGCCCCTACCTCCCGAAGGATGCAGCCGCTTTGCTCCATCACCTCGGGCACCCGGAAGGCCCCACCGATCTCTACCAGCTCCCCCCGGGATACCACCACCTCCCGGCCCTTGGCCAGGCTGGAGAGGGTCAGCATCACCGCGGCCGCGTTGTTATTCACCACCAGGGCGGCCTCCACGCCCAAAAGCGCTTGCAGCAGGCTTTCCACATGGAGGTAGCGATCCCCGCGCTTGCCGCTTTGGCAATCGAACTCCAGTGTGGAGTAGCCGCCGCCCACGGCCCGGGCGGCCTCCGCCGCCTCCGGGGCCAGCAGCGAGCGGCCCAGGTTTGTATGCAACAGTACGCCCGTAGCGTTGATCACGGGCCGCTGGCTCAAGGCTTCCTGCTCTTCTAGCAGCGCGAACGCCCGGCCCAGCAGGGCTTCTCCGCCAAGATCCGGCGTTTTACCGGCCAAAATATCCTGCCGGGCTTCCTCCAGGCAACTGCGCAGGCCATCCGCCACCGCGCCCCGAGGCCATCCGGCAAAGCGTCCATCCGCCAAGGCCAGCTCCAGCAGGCCATCCATCTTGGGCAGCCGCCGCAGCAGCTCGTTTTTCTCATCCATCTCGCATATCCTCCGCAGCCGCCTTGCGGCGGTGTAATCGACCCGGCCATACTTTGGTGCTAGTTTAAGTATACGCATGGGCCCCGCCCTTTTTCAAGGGCGATAATATCGTATTTGCCAATAAAGCGCCGCCCGGGATCCTCCTCGCCGATGCGTTTCGCCCAGCCCCTCCCCTCCCTCCACGCCGCCCGGCAAAGGCCCCGCAAGTGCCTATATCCGGTTTCATATGCCCCCGTTCGGCTTCGGCGCGCCTTTATTTTGCCGGAACGGATTGCCTCAAAAATAAATATAGGGTATTATCTATAATATAGAAAAATGATAGCATCGCCTCTCGCCCTTCTCTTTTGCCGGGCGAGCGGGCGCGCGCATCATCAATCCACGAAAGGGCAGCAGGCATTTATGAATTTCAGGCAGCTGGAAGTATTCGTATCCATCGTAAAGTTCCACAGCTTCTCCAAGGCGGCAGAGGAGCTTTTTCTCACCCAGCCCACCGTGAGCGCCCACATCAGCGCTCTGGAAGAGGAAATGGGCGTGCAGCTCATCATCCGCTCCACCAAGGCGGTCTACCCTTCCCCCGCGGGGGCCATTCTCTACGAATACGCCAACAACCTGTTAATGATGCGGGATCGCACCTATTACGCTATGAAAAACTATCCGGAGATGCTCACCACAACGCTTGAGATGGCGGCCAGCACCGTACCGGCGGAATATGTGCTGCCCAGGCTGATCGCCGAATTCAACCGGCAATATCCGCAGGTGCTCTTCTCCATCCGCGAGGCGGACAGCGAGCATGTAATCCGCAAGGTGCTTACGGACGAGGTGATTCTGGGCTTTACCGGCACCACCCTGGATGATGATAAATGTGAATTCACCCGGATCGCCGAGGATAGGCTGGTGATCGTAACGCCCAACACCGAAGAATACCGTAGCCTGCCTAAGGACGACTTCCCTACGGAAACCCTCCGCTCCGCCCCCATTATCCTGCGCATGCTGGGCTCAGGCACGCGCAAGGAAGCGGATTCCTACCTCATCAATTGCGGCCTCAACCCGACGGAGCTGCACACCGTGGCCTATTTTGACAGCATCGAGAGCATCAAGCAAGGCGTGCGGTGCGGCATGGGCATCTCCATCATGTCCGAAATATCCGTGGCAGATCTGGAAAAGCAGGGCGAGGCGCTGGTTTTCCGCAACGAGAACCCCTTTATGCATCGCCATCTCTACTGCGTGCATAAAAAGAACAGGCAGCTGCCTCCCTCGGCTGAGCTTTTCGTCAAATTCCTCAAGGAAGCCTGCGGCCGCTGACGGCTTGCATCCTTCTTGGGGAGGGCGTATACTGTAGAAAATCTCTCTTAGCAGGAGGATGCGCCATGAAGGCTTACGACATGATCCAAAAAACGGAGGTGGAAGTCACCCGCAAAGAGCTGATCGACCTGATGCTCCATGACCGGCAGATCGATCTCGCCTTCGGCGAAGTGCGCACAGACGCAGACGGCTACCTTTCCTGGGATGCGGAAAACTGGTCTTGTGTGGATGGCAAACGCTTCATCCGCTGTTATTCCCTGGGCAGCCGCGTTCTGCGCGATTCCACCACCCATAATGTTTACGACATGGCGAACGACTTCTTCCCGGATCAGGCCGCGAGCGTAAAGATCAACTAATAATAGATTCGCACGAATGAAACGGCGGAGCGTTTTGCGCCCCGCCGTTTATTATGGCTGAGATTCGGATAAGGAACTGAGCAGGTAGCAATAAGCGTCCTCCGCGCGCTTAGGCCAGGCCGCGGCGGCCTTGTTGGCGCTGGCCGCATCTGGGAACATCAGCTCGATGGAGAGGAGAGTATCATCCCTTTCCACAAAGAGCAGCCGCGCCAGGCATTCACCGCCGGGCCTTTGCTCGATGCGTGCCGTGTATTGAATCTGGCGGCGGATATCCTCGCGGCAGGCGTCCGCATAGGTATCGAGGTCATCCCGCAAGGAAAGGGGCAGCCGCTCCTCGAACATATCCACAGCCGCCTGGCCGTTGGAGGTAAGGGCATAGGCCTGACCATAGGGCCGGGGCACGGCTGCCAATAAGCCGTCCTCCTCCATCTCCGCCACGGCGCTTTGCAGCTCGAAATAAGGGGCGAGGTCGTAGGCCGCTCCCACCGTGGTGATCTGATTCCTGGTGATTGCCAGGCCCAGCTTATTCATAAAATAGAGGATGGTGAGCTTATTCTTCGTAACGCCTTCCGAGAAAAACGACATCGCAAACCTCCGCTTGGGTGGAATAGGCCGGCGCATTCCGCCGGGCTGGAAAAATACCCAGGATACGGATATAGTATAGCACGCCCGGGCCGTTTTGGGGCGGAAATTTAATTTGTGCTTGCAAAGTTGCGGATTTTATGTATAATATTATTTGCGCACGGG
>CAZAZI010000171.1:0-4556 GCA_964489575.1 uncultured Oscillospiraceae bacterium
CGGCGATTTTTCGGAATTATTTATGGAGGATACGGAATCCCGCGCCATCTCCATGTTAAACGGCACGGTGGAGGATGCCTCCTACCGCCGCAAGCACGGCGCTGGTGTGCGGGTACTTTTGGGCGAGCAGAGCGCCTATGCCTATACGGCGGATACAAGCGAGGAGGCCCTTTTGCAAACGGCCCGGGCCGCTGCCGCTATCCTTACGGGCGGGCGGGGCGCGGGCGCGAAAGCATTTGGCCGGGTGCGGGGCGCGGACTATGCCCCCCGCATCCCGTTCAGCGAGATCGACAACGCCCGGCGCATCGCTCTTTTGCAGCGCGGCACCAAGGCCGCGCAGGCCGTAGCACCCGAGATCAGCCAAGTGAGCGCGGGCTATGGGGATGTGGACCAGCGCATCCTGGTGTGCAACAGCGAGGGCGTTTGGGCGGAAGACCGGCGGCCCCGCACCCGCCTTTCCTTTGACGCGGTGGCCTCCGCAAACGGCGAATACCAGACCGGGGCCGAACGGCCCGCGGCGGGCAAGGGCTTTGAGGCTTACGATTGCATCGATCCGGAGGAAGCGGGCGGCCAGGCCGCGCGAACGGCTCTCACCATGCTGCGCGCGCCGCAATGCCCGGCGGGCTTTTTGCCCGTGGCCATAGACGGCGGTTTTGGCGGGGTGATTTTGCATGAGGCCTGCGTGCATTCGCTGGAGGCTACGGCCGTGGCCAAGGGCAATTCGGAATTCTGCGGTAAGCTGGGCCAAAAGATCGCCAGTGAGAAAGTGACCGCCATCGACGACGGCGCCCTTCCCGGCGAGTGGGGCAGCATCCGGGTAGATGATGAAGGCAGCCCCAGCCAGCGCAATGTGCTCATTGAAAACGGCATCCTCAAAAGCTATCTTGTGGATATATTGGGCAGCCGCATCATGGGCCACCCAGTCACGGGCAGCGCCCGGCGGGAGGGCTACCAATACGCGCCCACCAGCCGCATGACCAACACCTTTTTCGCCCCGGGCGAAGATGATGAGGAGGAAATGATCGCCACCATGGGCGAGGGGCTATTTGCCCGGCGCATGGGCGGCGGCTCCGTGAACCCGCTGACCGGCGAATTCAACTTTGCCGTGCTGGAAGGCTACTGGGTGCGGGATGGGAAAATCCTCACGCCCGTGCGGGGGGCTTCGCTGATCGGCCGGGGGGCCGATACGCTGCTCGCCATCGACCGGGTGGGCCGCCGGATGTGGATGGGCTACGGCATGTGCGGCTCCCGCTCCGGCAGCGTGCCCACCAATGTGGGCCAGCCCCGCATACGGGTGAGCGGCATGACCATAGGCGGCAAGGGAGGGAAGCTGTGATGGACGCGAACCGTTTCCGGGAGGAAGCCTTCCAATATGCCCTGGATCAGGGCTGCGCCGCGGCGGAGCTGGTGGAAAACAGCGGCAGGCAATTCGGCGTGGGCGTGCTCAAGGGCGAGATCGATACCTACACCGTGAGCCGGAGTAGGTCGCTGGGGCTGCGGGTTCAGCTTGGCGGCAAAAACGGCTACGCCGGTACCGAAGCGCCGGAGGACCCCAAGGCCTTGGTACGCGCGGCCATGGATAACGCCCGCGTGGTGGAGAGCGAGGACGAGCACCCCATGGCCGGCCCGGCGGCGTATCCGAATCCGCCCCAGCCGCCGGACGCGCTGGCGGGCTTGGATGAAAAGGTGAAGATCGAGCTTTGCCGCGAGCTGGAGCGGGTTACGCTTTCCCTGGACCCCCGCGTGCAGCGCGTGGCCTCCTGCAAGGTGGTTACGGCTGCGGGAACGGTCTCCATCCGCAACACCCTGGGCCTGAACGCACAGCGGGAGGAGAACATCTCCTGCGTCTTTGTAACGCCTATTTTGCAAGAGGGCGACGAGGTGCGCGACGGCGGCTCCTTCAGAGCGCGAGGCGAGGCCCGGGATATCGAGGCCTGCGCCAAAGAGGCGGTGGAGGAGGCGGCCATGCAGTTTGGCGGCAAGCCCGTGCCCCCCGGCCCTTACCGGGTGCTGCTTAGGAATGACGCAGCCTACAGCCTGCTCTCGGCCTTTTCCGGCATGTTTTCGGCGGATGCCGCACAGAAGGGGCTTTCCCTGCTAGCCGAGCGGGAGGGGCAGATGATCGCGGCCCCCTGCGTGCGCATTTTGGACGACCCGCTGCTGCCCTTGAACCCCATGGCCTTTGACGACGAGGGCATACCTGCCCACACCAAGGCCGTGGTTGAGGCGGGGCGGCTCGAAACCCTTTTGCACAACCTGAAAACGGCCAAAAAGGCCGGCGTCCTTACCACCGGCAACGCCGGGCGGGGCGGCGCGGGCGGGCCGGTGGGCGTGCGGCCCGGAAATTTTTATATCCAGCCGGGCGAAACGGATCGCGAAGCCCTGATGAAAGCCCTGGGGGATGGGCTCTTTGTGACGGAACTTTCCGGCCTGCACGCGGGGGTGAACGGCGTGAGCGGGGAATTCTCGCTGCTGTGCAAGGGCCAGCTGGTGCAAGGCGGCAAGGCCCTGCGGCCCGCGGCTTATATCACCCTTGGCGGAACGTTCCTGGGCCTGCTGCAGGCCGTGGAGGCTGTGGGGAGCGACCTGCGCTTTTCCCTGCCCACGGGCACCTGCTTCGGCAGCCCTTCCCTGCTGATCCGCGAGCTGATGGTTTCCGGGCAGGGCTAAGGCCGCAGGCGCTGGGAGGATCTGGAAGAATTGCCCGATCTGCTGGGCTTGTTTGACATTGGGGGCGTTTTGGGGTATAGTTTTAGGTGGAGCTTATCGCGAATCAAACTGGACGGGCCTCCCGGGCCCGTAGAAAGGGGACGTACACATGTTTTCGGTGGGAGAACGCATCTGCTACCCCATGCACGGCGTAGGCGTGGTGGAAAAGATCGAAGAGCGCACGGTGCTGGGCGAAACGGCGCAGTATTACGTGCTTCGTTTCATAGCCAACAAGATGACGGCTATGGTGCCTGTAGCTACCTCTAAAAACGTGGGTTTGCGCCCCGTCATCAGCTCCGGCGAGTGCCAGAGCGTGCTTAATTACCTGCAAAGCGAGCCCTGCAAGGAGAGCGACAATTGGAACCAGCGCTACCGTGATAATTTTGCTAAACTCAAGCAAGGCGATATTTACGACGTAGCGGATGTGGTCAAGTGCCTCAAAAAGCGGGATACGGATAAGGGCCTTTCAGCTGGTGAGCGCAAAATGCTCATGACGGCCCGCCAGGTGCTGATCGCGGAGCTTTCCGCGGCCAGTGGCCAGGATGTGGGCGCGCTGCGGGATATGATCGACTAACCTTTTCTCATCATAGCGGGGCCGCGCCCCGCGCCTATCGCAAAACATAAACCTGTTATCATGCTTAAAAAGAAAAAGGAGGATCATTTCTTGGCAAGGAAGATTGCAAGGCTGCTCGTTGCCCTTTTTGGGGCCGCGGTCGGAGTTGCGGTCGGGATTGGGCTATTGATGGCTGTGGACAGCGTGCGGGTCTCCATGGAGTATATCAGCTTATACCAGCGGATGTATAGCTGGGGGATCGCGCTCATCTATGCGGCTTCGGGGCTTGTTATGGCAATCATATTTTATTTTATTTCCCCCTGGCTCATTGATGGCTTCCTGGCTGCGATCGGCGCGATCGAGGCTTATCTAAGCCGTATGGAGACCGCGGATATCTTTTACTGCGCGGCGGGCCTGATCGTGGGCCTGCTGATCGCCTTTTTGCTTAGCGCCCTCACCTCCGGCATAGAGGTGGGCCTCTTGCGCTTTACGATCGAGGCGCTGCTGTATGTTACCATCGGCTATTTGGGCTGGTCTGTCATGTACAGGCGGCGGGGCGAATTGCCGACCCCTATCTGGATGACCCGCAAGGGCGGCAGGCCCGAGGCCTGCGCAGCCCGGCCCAAGCTCCTGGATACCTCCGTGATCATCGACGGCCGCATCGCGGACATCTGCGCCACAGGCATCATCGAAGGAACGCTGGTGGTGCCGCGCTTCGTTCTTACGGAGCTGCAGCACATTGCCGATAGCGCGGATTCGCTCAAGCGCAACCGGGGCCGCAGGGGACTGGATATCATCAAGATGCTGCAGGAGGGCGGCGCCGTGCCCGTTGCCATTGCCGACCAGGATTACGAGGATATTTCCGAGGTGGACGCCAAGCTCATCCGCCTGACCCACGAGATGGGGGGCGTGGTGGTGACCAACGACTACAACCTCAATAAGGTTGCCGGCGTGCAGGATGTGCCCGTACTCAACATCAACGAGCTGGCCAACGCCATTAAACCTCTGGCCCTGCCGGGGGAGGAGATGCTGGCGGGCATCGTGAAGGAAGGCAAGGAGAACGGCCAGGGCGTGGCCTACCTGGATGACGGCACCATGATCGTGGTCGAGGGCGGCAGGCGCTGCATGGGCGAAACCGTGCCCGTAACCGTAACCAGCGTTTTACAGACGGCCGCGGGCCGTATGATATTTGCTAAGTTGAAATGAGGGAGCAAGGTTAAAGAAAAGCCGTTATAAAAATTTTTAAGAAACTAGCCAATACCGGTTGACAAGGTTGACAAGCGGTGGTATATTA
>CAZAZI010000172.1:0-4550 GCA_964489575.1 uncultured Oscillospiraceae bacterium
ACATGCTCTCCGTGGCCCCCAAGGCCGCGCTGACCTCCGCCCAGAACAACTGGGTTGCCCTCTACACCCCCACCCTCGACAAGTTCCTCAAGGGCGAAGCCATCCCCAAGGATATGGCTCTGGGCTATGCTGACGACGCCGTAATGATCTCCGCCCTGGGCGAGAGCTGCGCCGCAGGCACCGCCGAAAAGGTGGCTGAAGTCATCGCCGCTCTTAAGGATGGTTCCCTGCAGGTGTTCAATATCGAAACCTTCACCAGGAATGGCGGCGAGAAGGTCACCACCTATGCCTGGCAGGATACCGATGGCGACTGGGTAGGCGACAGCGGCGAAGCGATCGTGGACGGCGCTTTCGCGGAGTCCGTATTCCGCAGCGCTCCCTACTTCGATATTCGCATCGACGGCATTACCGAACTCAACTAAGCGTATACCCCGCAGGGGAGAAGCGGCTTGCCGCTTCTCCCTTCCTTTCAAATGTTGCGGCCTTCCGGTTGGCTCCCCTTTCTCACGGCCGGGAGCAGCTTCTTCTATATCAATTCCGTACAACGACATGCCGCGGCCCCTGCCGCGCGCATCATCAGAAAGGACGCTTGCTTTGGAAACCCGAAAAGCGATTCACATGGTGGATATCACCAAAACCTTCGGTGAGGTCGTGGCCAACGATAAGGTCTGCCTGGATATCCATCCCGGTGAGATCCTGGCGTTGCTGGGGGAAAACGGCAGCGGCAAGACTACCCTTATGAACATGCTCTCCGGCATCTATCTGCCGGAAGGCGGCCGCATCTGCGTGAACGACAATACCGAGGTGATCCGCTGCCCCCGCGATGCTTTCAACCTGGGCATCGGCATGATCCATCAGCACTTCAAGCTGGTGGATGTGCTCACCGCCGCGGAAAACATCGTGCTGGGCCTTAACGAGCATAAGCTCATCGACCTGAAAAACGTACGCATCCAGGTGAAGGAGATATGCGACCGCTACGGCTTCGTGGTGGAGCCGGATAAAAAGGTTTACGATATGTCCGTTTCGGAAAAGCAGACCCTTGAAATCGTCAAGGTGCTTTACCGCGGGGCGGATATCCTGATCTTAGATGAACCCACGGCCGTGCTTACGCCGCAGGAAACGGAAAAGCTCTTTGCCGTGATGCGAAATATGAAAGCCGATGGCAAATCCATCGTCATCATCACCCACAAGCTGCACGAGGTGATGGAAATATCCGACCGGGTGGCGGTTTTGCGCCGGGGAAAATTCATCGGCGATATCGATACGGCGGATACCAACCCCCAGCAGCTCACCGATATGATGGTGGGCCGCGCGGTTTCCCTCAATATCGACCGGCCCGCGCCGAAAGACCCGGTTGAGCGCCTGACGGTGCAAAACCTTACCGTGCTGGATTCGGATGGCGTTAAGCGGCTGGATAACGTTTCTTTTACCGCATACGGCGGGGAGATATTGGGCATCGCCGGTATCACGGGCAGCGGGCAAAGAGAGCTTTTAGAGGCTATCGCGGGCCTGCAAATGATCGAGGCCGGCAGTTCCATCCGCTTTATGCCGCCGGGCAAAGAAGAGGTGGAGCTGGTGGGCAAGTGCCCCTTGGATATCTACAAGCTGGGCGTGGGCCTGGCCTTCGTGCCCGAGGACCGCTTCGGCATGGGCCTGGTAGGTTCGATGGATTTATCCGATAACGTGATGCTGCGCAGCTATAAGTGCGGCAAATCCGCCTTTACGGACCGCAAGACACCTAGAGCCCTGGCCCAAAAGATCGTGGATGATCTCGAAGTGGTTACGCCCAGCCTCAATATCCCCTTGCGCCGCCTCTCGGGTGGGAATGTGCAAAAGGTATTGGTGGGCCGGGAGATTGCCTCCGCGCCTTCCCTGCTGATGAGCGCCTACGCCGTGCGCGGCCTGGATATCAACACCTCCTATACCATCTACCGCCTCTTGAACGAGCAAAAGGCGCGGGGCGCGGCCGTGATGTACGTGGGCGAGGATTTGGACGTGCTGCTGGAGCTGTGCGACCGGATCTTGGTGCTGTGCGCGGGCAAGGTGAGCGGCATCGTGGATGGCCGCACGGCCAAAAAGGAAGAGGTCGGCCTGCTGATGACGCACCTGGGAGAGGAGGCAAAGGCATGAAAAACAAAGAATGTAGCTGCAACTCCGAGCCGTTCGTGCGCATTTCCAAGCGGGGCGTAATCATGCCGCTGTGGAAATCCCTGGCTATACGCGCGATTGCGCTGGCCGCGGCGCTGATCGTTTGCGCCATCTTGATTTTCGCCATCGTTAAGCTCAACCCCATAAAAGTCTACGGTGCCATGTTTGAGGGCGCTTTCGGCACCAATAAACGCATGTGGGTCACCATCCGGGATATGATGATGCTGTTGTGCATTGCCATAGGCCTGGCGCCGGCTTTCCGGATGCGCTTTTGGAACATCGGCGCGGAGGGCCAGATTCTGGCAGGCGGCCTCGTTTCCGCGGCCTGCATGATCTACCTAAGCAAATCCATGACCACCATCCCCATGATGATCCTGATGCTGGCGCTGAGCGTTGTGGCGGGCGGCGTCTGGGGCTTCATTCCGGGCTGGTTTAAGGCCAAGTGGAATACAAACGAAACCCTTTTTACCCTGATGATGAACTACATCGCCATCCAGATCACCGCCTATTTCGTGGCCCTGTGGGAAAACCCCGCCGGTTCCAATACCGTGGGCGTGATCAACTCCAAAACTAAGATCGGCTGGTTCCCGGAGGTTTTCGGCCAAGCTTACGCGCTCAATGTGATCTTGGTGCTGGCCCTGGCCGTAGGCATGTTCGTATACCTGCGCTACAGCAAGCACGGCTATGAGGTCGCCGTGGTAGGCGAGAGCGAAAATACCGCCCGCTACGCGGCGATCAACGTGCCCAAGGTAATCATGCGCACCATGTTCCTTTCGGGCGCGTTGTGCGGCATCGCGGGCTTCTTGGCCGTATCCGGCGCAAGCCACACGATTTCCACCAGCACAGCGGGCGGCCGCGGGTTTACGGCCATCATCGTATCCTGGCTGGCCAAATTCAATTCCTTTGTGATGATCCCCATCGCCGCGCTGCTGGTTTTCCTCGACAAGGGTGCGATCGAGATCGCCTCGCGTTACAACCTTAACAACCACGTTTCCAACATGCTGACGGGTATCATCCTGTTCTTCATCCTGGGAAGCGAGTTTTTCATCAACTATCAGGTCCGCTTCCGGGGCGGCAAGCATAAGGAGGTACAGGCATGACCCAGCTCATATCCCTTTTCCAGGGCGGCATCATGTTCGGCACCGTGATCCTCTATGGCGCCACGGGCGAAATCCTCACCGAAAAATCCGGCAACCTCAACCTGGGCGTGCCCGGCATCATGTACATGGGCGGCATCATGGGCTTGATGGGCGTGTTCTTCTACGAAATGAACAACCCGGCGCCCAATAAGCTGCTGTGCATCCTCATCGCCATGGGCTGCGCCTTTGCCGCTTCGGTGCTGGGCGGGCTGATCTACAGCGTGCTCACCATTAGCCTTCGGGCCAATCAAAACGTAACGGGCCTCACCCTCACCATCTTCGCCAGCGGCTTTGCCAATTTCTTTGGCGGCTCACTCAACAAGCTGGCCGGCGGCGTGGGCCAGATCTCCGTTGCCACCACCAGCGCCGCCTTCCGGGCCAGCCTGCCTTTTGCGCAGAACCTGCACCCTGTTTTGGGCATGCTGCTGGGCTATGGCTTCATGGTGTACCTGGCTGTGGTGCTCGCCTTTGTGGTCAACTGGGTCATCAACCGCACCAGCGTGGGCCTCAACCTCAGAGCTGTGGGTGAAAACCCCGCCACGGCGGACGCTGCCGGCATCAACGTAACCCGCTATAAATACCTTGCCACCTGCATCGGCGCCGGTATCTCCGGCCTGGGCGGCCTCTACTACGTGATGGACTATACCAAGGGCACCTGGGATAGCGACGGCGGCATCGAGCGGCTGGGCTGGCTGGCCGTGGCCCTGGTCATCTTCTCCAGCTGGAAGTCTAAGCGCGGCATCTGGGGCGCGTACCTCTTCGGCATGCTCTCCTGGCTCTATTTCTACCTGCCCGGCCTCACCCGCAGATCCATGGAGCTCTTTAAGATGCTGCCCTATTTGGTGACGGTGATCGTGCTAGTGGTGGTTTCCCTGCGGCGCAGCCGCGAGAATCAGCCCCCGGCGGGCCTGGGTTTACCATACTTCCGCGAAGAAAGATAAGGCGCGGCAATAACAAAACACAAAAACAGAGGGGCGGCGCTTGCCGTCCCTTTGATAGTTGCCGGCTTAAAGATCGATTTCCCCGCGTCCATAGCGCGCCCCATAGTCAAAGGCACGCTCGCATAGGATTCGCTGTATCGCCTCATATGCATTTATGATGGAAAGGACTTGTGGACTTTCCCCCTTCAAATCGCCCTGTAATTTGGCGCTGATATACCGCCGCGCATCCGAAACCTGGCCGTATAGCTTTTCGCAGGCCCCCGCGTAGCAATCCTCTACCGGATAACCTTCCTCGGGTTCTGCCTGCCCGATCATGATGGTG
>CAZAZI010000173.1:0-4542 GCA_964489575.1 uncultured Oscillospiraceae bacterium
CCTTGGCACGCACGCGGCCGGGGTCTGTATCCATATATTCGATATCTTCATCCATCGGGCTGGTGAAGGGATGGTGCATGGCGAAGAAGCGGCCTTCCTCCTCATCGTACTCGAGCAGGGGGAAATCCACCACCCACAGCAGGTCTATCACATCCTCGGGCACGAGGCCAAGGCGCTTGGCAACCTCCTGGCGCAGCGCGCCCAGGGCGGCATAGACCACGCTGTTTTTGGCGTCCGCCACAAAGAGCAGCAGGTCGCCCTGCTCGGCCCCGGCCACTTTCTGGATAGCGCCAATCTGATCCTCGGTAAGGAACTTGGCAAAGGAGCATTGCAGCCCATCCTCCTTTAAGCCCATCCAAGCCAGGCCCTTAGCCCTGTATATCTTGACGAATTCGGCCAGCTCATCCAGCTTTTTGCGGGGGAATTGCGCAGAGCCAGCCTTGACATTGATGCAGCGTACGCTGCCGCCAGCCGCAATCGCTGTGGTGAACACGCTGAAACCGCAATCCTTCACGGCCTCGCTCACATCGCACAGCTCCAAACCGTAACGGGTATCCGGCTTATCGGAACCATAGCGATCCATCGCCTCCTGATAGGAAAGCCTGCGAAGGGGCAGCTGCACGTCGTAATCGAGCGTTTCCTTTAAAAGGCGGGCGATGAAGCCCTCGTTAACTTCGAGCACATCATCCCGATCCACAAAGCTCATCTCCAGGTCGATCTGGGTGAATTCGGGCTGGCGGTCGGCGCGCAGGTCCTCGTCGCGGAAGCAACGGGCGATCTGCATATAGCGGTCATATCCGGCCAGCATCAGCAGCTGCTTGAACTGCTGAGGGCTTTGGGGCAGGGCGTAGAATTTGCCAGGCTGCACCCGGCTGGGCACCAGGTAATCGCGCGCGCCCTCCGGGGTGGACTTGGCCAGCATGGGCGTTTCGATCTCGAGGAACCCCTCCTGCGCGAAATAGCTGTGGGTCACCTGGGTAATCTTGTTGCGCATGATAAGGTTTTTCTGCATGCAGGGGCGGCGCAGGTCGAGGTAGCGGTACTTAAGGCGCACCTGCTCCGCGGTGTCTAGATCGTCCTGGATGTAGATGGGCGGGGTTTCAGAGAGGCTGAGGATTTTCAGCTCCATGGCCCGCACCTCGAATTTACCCGTGGCCATGTGCTCGTTCACCATGCCCGGGGCGCGCTCGCACAGCGTGCCCTTCACGGCCACCACGTATTCGTTGCGGATGGTAGCAGCCAGCTTGAAGGTTTCCTTGGGCAGGGCGCTTTCGTCAAAGGTGATCTGCATCGCGCCGCTGCGATCCCTTAGGCCGATGAAGATGAGGGCTCCCAGGTTGCGCCAGGAATCGGCCCAGCCCATCAGCAGCACTTCCTTGCCGACCTCGTTTTGCGTGGGCTCGGCACAATAATGCGTGCGTTTCCAGCCTTGCAATAAATCTGCCATCGTTTTGCTCCTCGCTATCTAAAATATTATTGTGTTCCGGATTGCGGTTTGTTAAAACCTCAGTTTTTCAAAGCGGAGGCCAGCGCGGGTAAGGAAAGTATTTGCTCTTCGCCCGTGGCCATATCTTTGAGCTTGGCGCAGCCCTTGGCCAGCTCGTCCTCCCCCAGGATGGCGACATAGCGCGCGCCCAGCTTATCCGCATACTTGAACTGGGCCTTGAAGCTGCGGCCCACATGGTCGAACTCGGCGATCACGCCCTGGCCGCGCAGCGCATCCGCCAGGGCAAAGCCGGCGGCGCGGGCCGCCTCGCCCAGAGCCGCGATGTACACATCCGCACGCCTGGGCGCGGGGATCTTTGCGCCGGAAAGCTCGGCCACCAGCAGCAGCCGCTCCATGCCCATGCCGAAGCCCACGCCTGGAAGGCCGGGGCCGCCCAGCTCCGCCATCAGCCCGTCGTAGCGGCCCCCGCCGCAAACGGTGCCCGCGTATCCCTCGCATGTGGCGACGATCTCGAACACGGTTTTGGTGTAATAATCGAGGCCCCGCACGATGAAGGGGTCTACCGTATATTCTACGCCCACCCCGGTGAGGCAGCCCTGCAATTCCGCAAAGTGGGCTTCGCACGCTTCGCACAGGCAATCGAGAATGGTAGGCGCGCCCGCGCACACGGCCTTGCATGTTTCCTCTTTGCAATCGAGAATGCGCAGAGGGTTCTTTTCGAAGCGGCTCTTGCACACCTCGCAAAGCTCACCATAGCGGCCCCTTAGGTATTCGCGCAGGGCGTCGTTATAGGCCGGGCGGCATTGGGGGCAGCCGATGGAATTGATATGCACGGCCAGGTTTTTTACGCCGACCCTAGCCAGCAGGGCCATGGCCAATCGGATGCACTCCGCGTCCGCGCTGGCGCGGGGCGCGCCGTAAACCTCGACGCCGAACTGGTGGTGCTCCCGAAGCCTTCCCGCCTGCGGCTTGTCGTAGCGGAAAACCGGGCAGTTGAGGTAGTACATCTTGGTGGGCTGCGCGTCGTTGAAAAGGCCGTTTTCCAAAAACATGCGGGCTGCGCCCGCCGTACCCTCGGGCTTGAGGGTGATGGAGCGGCCGCCCCGGTCGTCAAAGGTATACATTTCCTTTTGCACGATATCCGTTGTATCCCCCACGCCCCTAAGGAACAATTCCGTATGCTCGATCACGGGCGTGCGAACCTCGCGGAAGCCGTAATGCTCGCAGATTTCCCTGGCCAGGGCCTCGATATATTGCCACTTGTAGCTTTCTTTGGGCGTAACGTCCTTGGTGCCTTTCGGCGCTTGCATCGCCATGCTGCCTCCTGTTTTTCGGCTTGAACGTACCGTTCTATTTTCGGGTACGTGAATTCAGTTTATTATACCGTTGGCAATACAAAAATGCAAACAATTACCTTAGCCGCCCGCTGAAATCCGCGCCCCGCCGCCTCCTTTCTTTCTTAATAAAATATAGGCGTGGGGGGCCGTGCCGGATTGCCCGCATCCTCTCCCGGCTCCGGCGCGCATTTTGGCGAAAAGCCGCCCGGTTCCTGCCTTTTTTATAGGCGGGCGCGGCCCCGGAGGCCCGTTATGCCGTCAGTTGTCTACAGAATTTATGGGCCGATATACATTCCGTAAAAATAAACGATTTTGCCCTGTTGCATTCTCAAAAACGCGCGCGTATAATATGTGCGTATTGCGGTTAAGGCCGCAATCAATACTATTGTTGTAAAGACCGATTCATTATGGCCTGGCCGGCTTTGTCCGGTGTTGGGCCATCTTGCATTCGGTCGTATAAGGAGGCAAATCATTTATGTTGGCATTTGTATGGGGTATGGCTTGGGGCGCGGGGGCTTTCCTCTGCCTGCGCGCCGCCTCGGGCCGCATCCTTAGGGGCGATCTGGCCGCCCTGCCCTTGATGCTCGCCAATCTGGCGCTCATCGGGGGCTGCCTGGCCCTATGCGCCCTTATCTCGCCCGAAAGCCTGGCTTGGGCCGGCGGCGGGCTGGCGGCCGCGCTCATCCTGGGCGCTGTGCTCCAGCCCCTGCTCCGCGCCCCCGTTTCCGGCAGGAAGGAGGATGCGCATGACTGAAGCCATCCCCTATGTTGTGGCGCTGGTATTGGCGCTTGGCGGCTGGGTTGTGGCAAGGAAATCGCCCAATAAGCGCCTAAAGCTGCTGGGCAGGCTCCTGGTCATCCTGGGCCTGTGGCTTTTGTGCGTGCGGCTCATCAGCCTCTTGCCCGGCGGCGAAGCGGAGCAGGAGGGCTTCCAGGTGGAGATCATGGCGCCGCGGATGCGGCTTTTCGGCTTTGATATCAGCTCCACGGTAATCGTCACCTGGCTTGCCATGGCGATCCTGCTGGCGCTGGCGGTGCTGGCCCGCATCTTTGTAATCCCCAAAATGCAGGATGTGCCCCGCGGCATACAAACCGTATTGGAGCTCGCCGTAGACGGTGTGGGCGATTATGCGGCCTCCATCGTAGGCAAAAAGATCGGCCGCAGCGCCAGCCCTTACCTGTTTAGCGTAGCCGCGCTGATGGTAGCCTGCGCGGCCGTGGAACTGCTGGGCCTTCGGGCGCCCACGGCGGATATTACCATGACCTTTGCCATGGCCCTTTGCACCTTCATCGCCTTCAATTATTACGGCATTAAGGAAAAGGGCCTGGGCGGCCGCGTGCGCTCCCTCTCTACCCCCACCCCCATCGTTTTCCCCATCCGGGTGGTGTGCGATATGGCCGTACCCGTATCCATGGCCTGCCGCCTTTTCGGCAATATGCTGGGCGGCATGGTGGTGATGGATCTGCTCTATTCCGCGCTCGGCAAGGCGGCGGTGGGCATCCCCAGCGTGATCGGCTTGTACTTCAACGCCTTTCACCCCCTGATACAGACATTCATCTTCGTAACGCTGACCCTCAGCTTCATCGGCGAGGCGACGGGCGAGGAAGAATGATGGTCCTTAAAACAACGATTATTGATTATTAATTTTGGAGGTATCTCACTATGTCTAATCTCGCCAGCAGCGTGGCCCTGTGCCTGCTCTCCTGCGTTGCCGCCGCCCTTTCCATGGGCTTTGCCACTTCCAAGGCCGTGGACGC
>CAZAZI010000174.1:0-4527 GCA_964489575.1 uncultured Oscillospiraceae bacterium
CATCCTCAAGATGGGTCCCCGTCGGGGCGACGGTGCGGAAATGGCCGTGCTGGAGTTGATCTAGCAGCAAGCAGCGTATCGTATATACGTTCAGAAAAGGTGGCGTACGCCACTTTTTCTGCTTTTGGGTTGAAAAGACGCATAGGCCGGGGTAAAGTAAAAGGAAGAGGCATTCAGCAAAAAAGAGAGGAATGATCCGTATGCGCCTGCGCCTGTCAAGAAAAGGAATGATCCTGCTGACGGCGTCCATCTACATCGTGGCCATCGGGGTAATGATCCCCGCCTGGCTACGCCTGCCCATCGCTCGCACGTTGCTGCCGCTGGGCCTGGTCGCGATCGGCCTGTGCCTGCTGGCCATGGCGCTGCTTTCCCGCTGCCCCCATTGCCATAGCTTCGCGCCCTTCTTTTACAGCTTGCGGCTGAGCAAAAAGAAAGCAATGCGCTGCCGCACTTGCAACGTCGTGCTAAAGTATAAGGACGACCCGCAATAGCGTTCATATGCTGCCCGATGCGGAACGGCCCGGCGTATTTCTGATACGCCGGGCCGTTCCGCATCCAGGGGGTAGAGCGGGTGGGGAACGATCTCAACCATTCCGCCGGAATGGTTCAAAGGTGTTTGCGGGCGCAAACCCCGCAGGGGCCGCCACCCCTACGATACCCTACCGCTTCACCCCCGAGATCAGATAAAACTCCGGGCTGTCACAGAGCATATCCACCGCGAACCGGGCCTCCCAGCGCCGGGCCTCCTCGGCGGCGGGGCGCAGGGGCACGCAGACGCTGGCCGGAACGTTGCCGTGGTGGCCATTGAGGGCCTCGCGGCCCATGCCATGGGCAATGGTGAAACGCCCGCCGGGTAAAAGCAGAGATGCGGCTTTGCTGAAGAGGGCCTCCTTGTCGAGGAAATGCGGGTAGGCGTTGTAGAGCAGGGCCGCGTGGAAGGGCTCGTTTTTCAGGGCGTAAAAATCGCCGCAAAGAACTTCGACGCGGGGATCGGATACGAACTTCGCGCGGGCCACGGCGGCCATCTTATCCGCCACATCGATGCCCACAAGGCGCTCGACCCCCTGCTCCAAAAGGGCGGGGAACATCACGCCCGTACCGCAGGCGATATCCAGCACGCGCAGGCCTGGCCGCGCCCCGCTTAGGAAGGCTACGGCTTCGAGCAGCGCGGGGCGGGGGGCGCATCTGTCGTCCCAGCCATCCGCCAGCGCATTGAAATAAGCGCGGCAATCCATATCAAACGGCGTATTGGATGACCTTGGCTTTTTCCAGCGCCAGCATCAGGATCGGAATGAGGACGAGATGGAGCAGGATGCCGGGTAAAGAGGTCACAAAATAGCCGGTCAGGAACATCTGGAGGGTAAAATCGCCGGCCCGGAAGAAGAGGCCGTTCATCAGCCCGGCAAAGAGGCGACCTAACAGCATGGCCGGGATAAGCGCCAGGTAGATATCCGCCAGGCGCTTGCCGGTTTTGATACGTGCAAAAAGCAGGCCGCCCACCAAGCCGTAAACAGCCAGCTCACAGACCATGCCGGGCAGGATCATGGCCGGGGGCATAGCGGTGAGGGCGGAAGAAAGGGCGGGGGTTAGCAGGCCGCAGAGCAGGCCGTATTTCCAGCCGCAGATCAGCCCGCAGGCCAGCACGGGCAGGTGCATGGGCGAAAAGACGGTGCCAAAGTTGGGGATGGCATGGAATAGCTGGGGCAAAAGCACGCCGAGCGCCACTAAGAGGGCCGCACTCGTCAGGCGGCGGGTGGGGGTGGAATTGAGCATAATAAAACCTCGTCTTTTTTTGTACGATGGCACAATTATAGACGAGGCGATTAAGCTGCGCAAGCCGGGTGGGGGGATATGAGATCAACGCAAATAGCGCTCCAGGGCGCGGCTCAGGTCTTCGATGGCCTGCGTATCCCCTTGGGCCACGGCCTCTACCATGCAGTGCTCCATATGGTTTTTGAGGATTTGCACGCCCGCGTTGTTGAGGGCGGAGCGTACGGCTGAAAGCTGGGTTAGCACCTCGGCGCAATCCCGCCCGTCCAGCACCATCTGCCGCACGGATTCTAAATGGCCGATGGCCCGGGCAAGCCGGTTAGCCACTGCCTTGATCTCTTCAGGATCGTGCGTGTGGCTGTGGCTATGGGCGTGCGCATGCTCGTGCGCATTGTCGTGGGGATGATCGTGCATAGGGGCCTCCGGGGGAATTTTCTATCTTTACCATAGCCCATACGGGCCAAAAAGGCAAGGGCGGCGCATAGGATGCGCCGCCCATAAAAAAGCTATTAATAGAAGATGGCGTCCGCAAAGCTGGAGAACCCGGCGGCGAGGGCGCTGGCCATGCCCACGCCAATCAGCGTGCCGATGATGGTGAGAGCCACGCCGATACCCAGCCAGATAAGGCGGGAACGCGCCCAGTTGCGCTTGTTTTCGTTGGTATCGCCGCTAAAGGCCCACACGCAGAACATCACCAGATTGACAATGGGAATGCGGGCGATCAGCTCCATAAGCGTGAATTCGCCGGTGCCGATCACGGTGCTGTCGGCGTTGCCCGCGATGGGGGCGGGCACGGCGTTGGTATAGGCAGGGCCGCTTTGCTGGGGCGGCGCTTCGCCAAAGGCGCTGCCACTGTTTTGGGCGGGCTCGGGCATCTTGGCGCCGCAGTGGATGCAGAACACAGTGCCGGGGCTATTATCTTTGCCGCAATTGGAGCAGAGCATAGGGATACCTCCTTAAAATCGCATATATCCGCATTATATCACAAGCGGATTGTAATAAAAACAGGGGTGGGGTATAATGAATTGTTAACTTTATGGCCCGCCAAGGCTGGCGGGGGAGGATACTTTATGATTGCGCTGGACCATGTGACCTACCGCTACGATGCACAAAACGCCGCCCTGCGGGATATTTCCCTATCCATCGGCGATGGGGAGCTGCTGGCGGTGGTGGGCCATAACGGCAGCGGCAAAAGCACACTGGCTAAGCACCTTAACGCCCTTTTGCTGCCGGATGAAGGCTGCGTTACCGTAAACGGGCTCGATACCCGCGAGGAGGCCAACACCCTGGCCATCCGCCAGCAGGTGGGGATGGTATTTCAAAATCCGGATAACCAGCTGGTTACCACCGTAGTGGAGGAGGATGTGGCCTTTGGCCCGGAAAACCTGGGCATGGAGAGCGGCGAGATCCGCCGTCGGGTGGATGAAGCCCTGCGGGCCGTGGGTATGGAAGACTTTGCCACCCGTGCGCCGCACATGCTCTCCGGCGGGCAAAAGCAGCGTATCGCCATCGCCGGCATGCTGGCTATGAGGCCCAGGGTGCTGGTGCTGGATGAAGCCACCGCCATGCTGGACCCAAAGGGCAGGCGGGATGTGCTGGCCATCGTGGATTCGCTGCACAAGCAGGGAATAACCGTGGTGATGATCACGCAATATATGGAAGAAGCAGCCCTTTGCGACCGGGTGGCCGTGCTGGCTGGCGGCAGCCTTATTTTAGAGGGCGCGCCCCGCGAGGTATTCGCCCGGGCGGATATCCTCAAGGCCAACAGGCTGGATTTACCCCCCGTGGTGCAAATGCGCGGCCTCCTGGCAGCAGGCGGCATGGACTTGCCACTATGCCTCAAAATCGAAGAACTGGCGGAAGCGATATGCCAATACAGTTAGAGCAACTTTCTTATATATATATGCAGGGCAGCGCCTTGGCCCAGCGGGCCGTGGAGAACATCAGCCTTACCATTGAGGCAGGAGAATTTCTGGGTCTGATCGGCCATACGGGCAGCGGCAAGAGCACCCTGGTGCAGTTGATGGGCGGGCTTTTGCAGCCTGCGGCGGGCCGCGTGCTGGTGGATGGCCTGGATCTGGCGGATAAAAAGCAGCGCACGAAGGCCAGGCGGGGCGTGGGGCTGGTGTTCCAATATCCGGA
The DNA here is from genome assembly GCA_964489575.1 of uncultured Oscillospiraceae bacterium. GTDB lineage: Bacteria > Bacillota > Clostridia > Christensenellales > CAG-138 > Pelethousia. Next base: position 3,913 of record CAZAZI010000174.1, read on the forward strand.
ATATCAGCTTTTTGAGGAGACCGTAGCCAAGGATGTGGCCTACGGCCCCCGCAACATGGGCTTCGCGGAAAAAGAAATCGAGGCTGCTACGCATGAAGCGTTGGAGCTGGTGGGCCTCCCGTATGAAGAATTCGCTTCAAAATCCCCCTTTGAGCTGAGCGGCGGCGAAAAGCGCCGGGCCGCCCTGGCCGGGGTCATCGCCATGCGGCCCAAGTACCTGGTGCTGGACGAGCCCATGGCCGGGCTGGATCCGGCGGGCCGCTCGGATATCCTCCGCACCATCGATAATCTTCGCGGCGAGATCGGCTGTGCTGTGGTGATGGTTTCCCATTCAATGGAGGATGTGGCCCGCTGCGCTGGGCGCATCGCCGTTTTGAACCAAGGCAGGCTGGTGCGCATCGGCACGCCCGAAGCGATTTTCGTGCAAGAGGATGAACTGCGCGCCATCGGCCTCGATCTGCCCGCTCCCTGCAAGCTGGCCTCGGCCCTTCGCGCGCGGGGCTTAGAAATCCCCCCGCTATACGAAATGGAAGCCCTGGCCGCCTTCCTGTTGGAAAGGGGGGGCTGCCATGTTTAAGGATATCACGCTGGGGCAGTATTTCCCAGGCAATTCCC
>CAZAZI010000175.1:0-4518 GCA_964489575.1 uncultured Oscillospiraceae bacterium
CCCGGCCGTAGCGTCCACCGCGGCGATGGCGCGGGCGTTTTTGCTGGCATAGCCGCGATACACCTGATCCTCCGAGGTATCTAAAAGATCGTAGGCGCGCGTGAGGTATTTGGAAGCCCGCGCCGCCGCGTAGCCGCGCGCGCATACCGCCTGCGCCTTGAGTGCATCGATGGGGAAAAGGTTGCTCATCTCGTACGGCACCACCCCATAGAGATAGTGCTCGATAGGCAGTGTATTGATGGCGCGTATTGAGCCTTCGTATACGTCGAAGGTCATGTTGCCTAAGTATGTACAGGTGCCGTAGGAGGCGTGCTTAAGGCGGATGTAATCCGTTTTGCCGCTATAATCGCCGCTCAAAAGCGTGATGGAGGCCGCGGTTATGGTTTTGCCGCCCGCCGCGAGGGAAACGCGCCCGCCCACCGCTTTTACGGTGAGCTCATCGGCGCCCACTTCTAGGCCCTGCTGCCCTTCCACGGTGAATTTCCCTATGGGCGTGAATGAAAACTCCTTTTGCTTGCCGATCGAAATGCGCACGCGCACATCCGAGCAGAACACTGCCGCGCGCGCGGGCACGGCGGCGCATACGATGATCAGCGCAAGGCTCAGCATAAGGACGGCCCTTACTTTGCGCATGGTATGCCTCCCATTCTTTCGTATTCGGGGCGTTTCGACAACCGCCGTATTTATATTACCTTTTTTCGCTGGCAAAGGTCAACGGCGCCGCCTCCCGCAAAGGCCGTTTTCAGGCGCCTGTTCTATGAACTTTTAATGAATTCGTTTACAGATGATCCGTCCACTTTGCATGATGGCGGAAAAGGATATTCCAGGAGGCTTTTTGGATGGCTTAACGGATATGGCGGGTACGTCAAATTATTTTTAATAATATGGGCTTGTGCATATGAATACAAAACGCCGGAAAGACTTGAGGCTTCGTAGCAACCATATTTTTAGCCAGGATAAACAGAAATAGCGTAAAAACGCCTCTATTCCCTATATTATCTAATATTTCCTAACTTTTCCCGCGAGAGTTCCGATATAGGGTACAAAGATAATTCGGGGGTAATGACTTTTTATGAAGAGCATTAGGATCAAACTGATTATTAGCATCTCTGCCCTGCTTTTCGTTTCTCTGACAGCAATCGTCCTCATTGGGCTGTTACAGAGCAATCAGGTTATCAATGAGATCAGCCAGGTGCAATACGAGAATCAATTGAGCGGCGCCAACAACATGCTTAAGGTTTATCTTGACGAGCAGTTCGGTTCCCTAACTATGAAGGAGGAGGGCGTATTGCGCGGCGCGGATGGCCAGGCCATTGACGGGCAATATGAATATCTCGACCGGCTTAGCGAGAGCATGGGCGTGGTGGCAACCGTTTTTGCCCGCGATGGCAGCAACTTTGTGCGCGCCATCACCAGCATAAAGGATGCGCAGGGCCAACGGATCATCGGCACGGAGCTGGATACGAGCGGGCCGGCCTATGCGGCGATCTCCGGGGGCAACAGCTATTATGGCGAGGCCGCTATCGTGGGCGCGCAGTATATGACCGCCTATTCCCCCATCTATGACGGAGACAGCCGGATCATCGGCATTTACTTTGTGGGCGTACCCATGGAGGAGGCCGACAGCGTTCTGGCTGCTGGCATGACCTCTACCATCCGATCCATGCTCCTGCTCTCCGTAGGCGTGCTGGCCCTGGCCATCCTTGTAGCATATTTTATCAGCAGCAGCATCGCCAGGCCCATCCAGGCCGTTACGGGCGTGGCGCAGCAGATCGCGGAGGGGCGGTTCGACGTATCGCTTTCGGTAAAATCCAAAGATGAAATCGGCAGGCTGGCCAAGGCTTTTAACCTGACGATCGCGCAGCTGGTAAACTACCAGGGCTATATCGACGAGATCTCCGACGTTTTGCACAAGGTCTCGCAGGGGGATATGCAGGCGGAGCTGCGGCGGGAATATGCCGGGCAGTTCAAAAAACTGAAGGACAACATGGAGGCGCTGCTAAGCAACCTCAACGCCACCCTGCTGCAGATCGGCCAATCCGCGGCCCAGGTGGACGGCGGGGCCGGGCAGATCGCGCAGAGCGCGCAAGCCCTCTCCCAAGGCGCCACCGAGCAGGCCAGCTCCGTGGAGGAGCTGTTCGCTTCCATCGCGGAGATCGCGCAGCAGGTCAAGCAAAATGCGGAAGACGCCAACTCCGCGCATGACCGGGCGGAGCAGGCGGGGCAGGAGCTGCAAGCGAGCGCCGGCCAGATGCAGGGCATGATTGAGGCTATGCACAACATCACGCTCAAATCGGCGGAAATCCGCAAGGTCAATAAGATCATTGAGGATATTGCCTTCCAAACGAACATTCTCGCGCTCAACGCGGCCGTGGAAGCCGCCCGCGCGGGCGAATCCGGCAAGGGCTTCGCCGTGGTAGCGGACGAAGTGCGCACACTGGCAGCCAAATCGGCGGAAGCTGCCAAGAATACAACCCTGCTGATCGGCGAAACCATCAAGGCCGTAGAAAGCGGCTCCACAATCGCCAATGCTACCGCGCAATCCTTGCGCGAGGCCACCGATATAGCCTCAGAGGCCGTATCCCTGATGGATAAGATCGCCCAGGCCTCGCAAGGCCAGGCGCAGGCGATCGGCCAGATCGATCAGGGCCTGGCGCAGGTTTCGGATGTGGTGCAGACCAACGCCGCCACGGCCGAGGAAAGCGCGGCCGCCAGCGAGGAGCTGTCCGGCCAATCCAATTTGCTGGCGGAGCTGATCCGCCAATTCAACCTCAAAGAAATTTAGCCGCCCCAGCGTAGGTGCGGGCCGGTGTCTGGAACAAAAAGGCTTAGGTTCCAGATCCCGGCCCGGTTTTTATGCCCGAACGCCGCCGCGCAAGCCCGTAGGACAGATTCCGGAAAAATGAAAAATAGCTATTGACAACCGCAAATAGAAAGAGTATGCTTAGCACATAAAATGTGCCCGGGCACGGACTCCGGGGCAAATATCTTGTTGAAAAGCATCCAATATCTGATGCAGTCGGAATACCCTCGTTTATTGTTTCTAGAATAACAAGCGGTTCAGTGGAAGAAAAGGAAGGATCGCAAGAATCTGTGCACAACCGGATAGGATTTTTACGGATGGAGCAAGTTGCGCACTTTCGCATAGGCTCATGCGCCGCCGCGCCCTTGGCTAAGGAGTCCCTCTTTTTTAAACAAATGTCGTGCCCGGGCACGAAGGGCTCCGGAAAAATACTGATTCTAAACTTGTGCAGCGCATGCACAGGAAATATAATGAATGGAGTGGAAAACGATGAAAAAACTGTTTACTACTGTGCTAGCGATCGTGATGATGCTGGCGATGGCCGCTTGCGCGGCGCAGCCTGCTGCGCAGGAAGCCCCCGCGGCTGCGGCCCCTGCGGCTGCTGAGGCTCCCGCTGCCGCGGCAGCGCCCGCGGCTGCTGAAGCGGTAAAAGTTGGCGTATCCATGCCCACCCAGAGCCTTCAGCGCTGGAATCAGGACGGCTCCAACATGAAGCTTCAGCTCGAGGCTGCTGGCTATGAAGTCGACCTGCAATACGCGGGTGATAACGACATCCCCACCCAGGTTAGCCAGCTCGAGAACATGATCACCGGCGGCTGCAAGGTGCTGGTCATCGCCGCCATCGACGGCTCCGCCCTCACCGAAGTGCTCAAGGAGGCCAAGTCCAACAACATTCCCGTCATCGCCTACGACCGCCTCATCATGAACAGCGACGCCGTATCCTACTACGCCACTTTCGATAACTTTAAGGTTGGCACCATTCAGGGCACATATATTAAGGATAAGCTGGATCTGGATAACGCGGCGGGTCCCTTCAACATCGAGCTGTTTACCGGCTCCCCGGATGACAACAACGTCAACTTCTTCTTCGGCGGCGCCATGAGCATCCTCCAGCCCTACATCGATAGCGGCAAGCTGGTCGTCAAATCCGGCCAGACCGAAAAGGCCCAGTGCGCCACGGCCAACTGGTCCACCGAAGAATCCCAGAAACGGATGGAGAACCTGATTACCTCCATGGGCTATGGCCCCGAGGGTACCAAGCTGGATGCCGTCCTCTCCTCCAATGACTCCGTGGCCAACGGCATCACCAACGCGTTGGTAGCCGCCGGCTACACAGCCGAGAACTTCCCCATCCTCACCGGCCAGGATTGCGATAAGCCCGCCATGAAGAACATCCTCGCAGGTACGCAAAGCATGTCCATCTTCAAGGATACCCGTACCCTGGCGAGCCAGGTTGTGGGCATGGTGAACTCCATCCTCAGCGGCCAGGAGCCCGAGATCAACGACACCGAAACCTACGACAACGGCACGGGTATCATCCCCTCCTTCCTCTGCGATCCCGTGTTCGCTGATGCCAGCAACTATAAAGCGCTGCTGATCGAGAGCGGCTACTACGCCGAGGCGGACCTTGCATCCTAACATTGGCATACACAATGCCGGCATCCGGCCGGCAATCGGGTAAACGCCCCCGCAGGCGGACGGTGGAAGCCGCCCGC
>CAZAZI010000176.1:0-4506 GCA_964489575.1 uncultured Oscillospiraceae bacterium
CCTCGTCGGGCGGGAAGCTGCCCTCGTTGGCCCCCAGCACGAACAGCGCCTTCAGATCCCGGGCGCGCGTGCGATCCAGGCTGCCCAGCAGCACTTGATCCGCCGTGGCCGGTATGGCGCCGATTTCGTAGGCTTCCATGCCCTCGCGCAGCACGGCCAGGTAACGCTTGGTGCTGATTTTGGCGTCCCCTAAGATGGCGTGCAGCTGATCGAGCACAGTGAGGATATCGCTGTAAACCTGGGCGTTTTCCTCCATCAGCTCCAGCTCGCCCTTGGCCCGCAGGTCCTTTGTAAGGGCCTGGAGCTGGTCGTGGAGGCCAAGCGCTTCCATATAATCAAAAAGCGCCTCGGTCTTTTGCGCCGCGGTGGCGGCTGCCGCCAGGGCCTGGCGCAGGGAAAGCAGCGGGGTCATCACGGCCTTGCGCACGGCTTCGGCCCCGGCCGGCACTTCCTTGCCGCCAAAGGGCCGCGTGAGGGCCGTGCCGCGAAGGCCCGTGGCCAGGAGATGGTTTTCAAAAAGCTCGGCGTCCGCCCGTTCTACGCCGCTAAGGTTGGTTTTAATGAGATCGAGCACGTCGTTTTGCGCAAAGCCCCGGCTCACACAACTGAGCGCGGCGATCAAGAGCCTGGGCGCGGCGTAATCCGCCAGGCGGTGCAGCGCGTCGGCAAAGAAGGGGATGCCCCGCACCCGTAAAGCCCGGGCCAACGGGTCGAGATAGGCCGGGCTGGCGGCGATCACGCCCATATCGCGGTAGCGCAGGCCGCTTTGCGCGGCACAGAGCACCGCCTCGGCCGCGGCCTCGCATTCACCCGGCACATCCAGCGCGGCAAAGATGCGGATAGAGCCCGCGTCGCCCTCCCCCTCGAAGGGGCGGAAGGGCCAGGCGAAGGCTTCCTTTTCCAAATGAAGCAGGCGGGCTGCGGATTGGCGGGGCGGGAAGCCTGGCTGAGGCAGGCTGTGGATAGCCACAGGGCAATCCCGCTCGGCGGCCATGGCGCATAGGCGCGTGAGCGTGCGCTCTTCCCCGCGAAAGAGGGGTGCATCCCGGCCCGGCTGCGGGTCTAAGCGCAGGGAGATATGCAGCGAGGCGGCGATCTCCATCAAAATGCCCACGGCCCGCCAGCTTTGCTCCCCCTTGAGCGCAACGCCATCCAGCACGATGTGGCGATTCGCAAAGGAGGAATGGGGCAGGGCCGCGCAAAAGGCCGCGAATGCATCCTCCTCATCCAGATAGCGGCCCGCGAGATAGCTTTCCGTTTCGGCATAAAGCAAGGATAGATCCCGCAGCTTTTCGCCCAGCAGATCTTCCTGCGGCAGGGCCCGCGCGGCCTGCGAGAGGCGCTCCGGGTCGATCTCATAGCGCTTGAAGCGGGTAAAGAGCTGGGCGCAGGCAGCCGTGAAGCCCGGCGTTTGCCGCACCCGGCCAAAGGCGGTTAGCTGTAAGCCCATTTCCTCCGTCATTTTGCGCACGGCCATGCGCTTGCCTTGTGGCGAAAGGAACACGGCCCCGCCGCCCCGCTCCGCCAAGGCCCGCCGCGCCAGGGTAGTAAAGGAATAAACGGGCACGCCGGCCAGGCCGCCTTCGGCCAGATGGCGCTCCATCTCATAGGTGAATTGTTCCGGTACGATATAGGCCACGGCTGCGCCTTCCGCCAGCAACGCCCGCCCGCGCTCACGCAAAAAGCGGCTTTTGCCCGAGCCTGCCCGGCCCAGGATTAGTTCGACGGCAGCCACGGCTAAAAGCGGGTCCTATGCAGGACCGAATAGACCATGCGGTTATCGCGCCGCGCGCTTTCGAAGAGGGCGATGCCCTGCACCTGCATGGAGGCGTTGGGAGAAAGCGCGGCCAGGCTCTCCAGCGCTTCCTGGGGCAGCACGACGTTGCGGCCCATGGTGATGTGGGGGGTGAAACGCTTTTGCTCGCGGGGGAAGCCGCGCTCGGACAGGGCGCTTTGCAGGGATTCATAGAGGGCGTTGAGCTCGTCCAGCTCGCCCAGCAGGGAGAGGAAGGCCGTGTGCCCCTCCTTGCGCGCAAAGGTGGAAAAGCGGCTCAAATGCAGGCCAAAGGGGCGTATGCCCCGGCACGCTTCCTCCATGGCCAGCGCGGCCCCGGCCAGGTCGTTGCTTTCGCCGATGAAATGCAGGGTGATGTGGAAATTCGCGGCGGGCACGAAGCGGCCGCCCGCGCTTTTCGCGCGAACCGCCTCCTGCAAGGCGGCGATCTCCCTGCAAAAGGACTTGGGCAGCTCGATGGCGATGAACAGGCGCATGGTATTCCCCCTTTATATTTTTAAACAGTGGGCATCAAAGCGTTGATCCATGATAAAGTATAGCATCATTGGCAAAAATAAAAAAGCGGCCCGCAAAAGCGGATCGCTTTGAGCCGGAACGCGCCAAACTATCAAAAAGCCCTTGGGTTCGAAAGCTGCGGCTGCTTTTTTGACAGCACTAGGAGGCGGCTTTGGGGCTGGCGCTGGCCGTGGGCGCATAAGGGACGATGGTGCCGTCGGCCTTGATGTAGAATTGATCCACTTTTTCGGTGCCCGCAGGTTCCTCCAACACCACGTGATAAACCTGATCGTTCATATAGGTGACGTAGGTGATGGTTTTGATCTTTACGTTGTTATAGGCCTCCTTAATGGCGTCCGCCACTTTTTGGGGCAGCTCGGATTCCTCCACCGTTTTGCCTTCCTCAAAGTCCGTAATGGTTTCCGTGCCGGCCATGCCGCCGTTGGTCACATCCGGGCTGACGCCTATATCCGGGGAGGCGGCCACCGCGGGGGAGGGGCTGGCCAGAGGCGTTGTGGGCGTGATGGGAGAGGGAGAGGGGGTCGGTGTGGTGGGCGTGCAGCCCAAGGCCAGCGCCAGCACCAGCACCAACAAGCCTATAAGGACTGTTCTCTTCATTATTTGTTTATCCTCCTTGCATGTTTGCCGGAATACCGGCGTGTTCTTGGGTTAGTATGCCCGGGATACGGCGGCCTATACCCAAGCTTGCAAGGCATGTTATTTTATAAAGAAAAGAGAAGTATGTGTTAATAAAATTTATGTTAATTTTAACGCAAACTATAGATATAAGTATTGGATCTTTACGGGTAATCTAATAATTTATACAACTATCCAGTAAATATTATACCGAACCAGTCGATAAGACAGCGCTAAGATTAGCATGGAATCCGTTAAGATTATATAAATATGCACGGATTCTTCTTGAAACGTTCACACGAAGTCCATAAAATAGCCTACATAGAGGACTGCCTTCACTTCGCAAACGAAAGAACCAACGGATACGGATCAAGGGAATCATCAAAGCGGAATCATCGGGTTTAACAGGCGCGTTGGTTGCCGAAACATTACTTTTGGAAAGCCGGCCGCGTTCCGAAATTATAATTTATTTACAGGAGGTATCGTCGTGCGTTTTGCAGAACAATTAGCCTCGATTAACAGTACCATTAACGGTATTGTGTGGGGCCCGCTGATGCTGATTCTCATCGTCGGCACGGGCATCTACCTCAGCTTCCGGGTAGGCTTCATCCAGTTCCGCCGCTTCGGCTATGCGATGAAGAATACGCTGGGCAAGTGCTTCCAAAAGCACGAAGTAACAGATCCCGGCGCGGTCTCCCCTGTGCAGGCCGTTACCACGGCCCTGGCGGCTACGGTCGGCACGGGCAACATCGTGGGCGTAACGGGCGCGATCGCGGCCGGCGGCCCCGGCGCCGTGTTCTGGATGGAAGTAGCCGCGATTTTCGGCATGGTCACCAAGTATTCCGAGGTTGCCATGTCCATCCATTTCCGCGAGCGCAATTCTAAGGGCGACTGGGTTGGCGGCCCGATGTACTACATCGCCAAGGGACTGGGGGGCAACTGGAAATGGCTGGGCGTAATCTTCGCCGTGCTGGGCGCCATTTGCGCCTTCGGCATTGGCAACATGACCCAGATGCACTCCATCGCCACCTCTATTTCCGGCGCGGCCAGCGTCATCTCCAGCGGCGCCAACGATATGATCATTCGCTGGGTCGCGGGCGTCTCCATGTGCGTGATTACGGCGCTGGTGCTGCTGGGCGGCATCAAGCGCATCGGCGAGGTGACAGAACGCCTGGTGCCCATCATGGCCGTGATCTACATCGTCTCTTCCCTTATCGTGATCTTCTCCCACATCGGCAATATCGGCCCGGTGCTTAAGGCTATCTTCGTAGGCGCTTTCAATCCCTCCGCCGTGGTGGGCGGAGCGGTGGGCATTACCATCACCAAGGCCATGACCAAGGGCGTTGCCCGCGGCGTGTTTTCCAATGAGGCGGGCTTAGGCTCCGCGCCGATTGCCCACGCGGCGGCCGATACCAAGGGGCCTGTGCAGCAGGGCCTGTTCGGCATCTTTGAAGTGTTCGCGGATACCACCGTTATCTGCACCATGACTGCTCTCGTGATCCTCATGAGCGGCACGCCCATCGATTTCAGCAAGGGCGGCGCGGGCGTAGAGCTGACCAACGCGGCCTTTGCCTCTACCT
>CAZAZI010000177.1:0-4491 GCA_964489575.1 uncultured Oscillospiraceae bacterium
TTAAGTACATTAAGAATAACTGGGTCGGTATGAACGACCTCGAGATCAAGCAGCAGTATGCCATGTGGCTTAAGAAGACGATTTACATGGAGATTGCAGATCGCGACATGTTGAAGCCGACGACTTGGCAGCGTAATAACACTAGCTTCACGTCGGAGTATCTCGGTTACAAAACTTCTGCTTGCATTCAGGATATCTATCTCGTCTATGAGACTCTGCTCGGCCGCACGGTTGACACTAAGTATCCTAGTGAGGCGATTGCAAAGATTGTTGGCGTGCCGGCTTCAGCTGAAGTCGTTGCTAAAGAAGTGTCGATTCGGTACGTTTGTGAACAGATTAAGAAGCAGTATGATACCGATCGTAATGCACTTTACGCCGAAGAAGAGCAGCTTAAGAAGGACATTGCAGCTAAGATGCAAGCCCGTCGCGATGAATTGTATAAGGAATATATGCGTATGACGTCTGAAGCGCAGGTCGCGACCATTATCTAATATACAAAATAAGTAACGCCAACGGACCAGTATTAATACTGGTCCGTTGTTTTGTATTTTTACACAGCGTAGTGCTTGATGTAGACTAAGTTTCCACAATCAAAAATGCGGTTGTATCCATTAGCCATCATATTCTGAATTTCACTTAGTTCAGGATCAAAAGTTTCTAATAAGCCAGCTAGTTTGTGCTTTTGAAACATAAGTCGTGATTGTCTAGTCATATTACGCACATAAAAATAATTAGGCGGAGATATATGCGACAATTCAAATCCGAGTTTAGCATACAACGTACCTATTGACCATCGTCTGTCAGCGTATGTTACAAGATTGTTAGGTTTATATGTTGCTTCAAAATGTGACAATAGTTTGCCAAAACCACCTATTACGTTGAATGATTGTATAGTAGCATATCGAGTTAACTCCCATTGGTAGTTTTTATTAAATCTAGATTTTGTGAATGTTGCTATAGCTACTAAATGTTTATTATAAAACAAACCTAATTTTATATTAGATCTATCTGCGCCTTGAATATGATATTTGTCAAGAAAATTGTTTTTAGTTGCAGAATCGATTTCAGAAATTGTGCATTTTCTAGCATATATTTTCTTTGAAATTTTACCTAAAGCATATCGCAATTTAGCTTTTACTATTTGCTGTTTAAAAAACCACTCATCTTCAAAAATGTGAATTAGTTTAATACCTGCTTTAGCACATAGTTCAGTTTTATTTAAATGATAATTTTTGTCAGGTCTATTCCGTTCATTATGCCAATAAAGACCATCAAACTCAATAGCTAGTTTTTTCTCTGGAATATAAACATCAACTTCTAACGGCTTTATTACAGTTCTACTGTTTAAAATTATTTCACCATCATATATGTTTTTAATAAATTCAAACAACTCATATTGTGCAATTGATGTGTTAGATCCTGCTGTTGGATAGCATTTTTCACAACGATAATTTAAACCGTTTCGCAAGGTAGATGTGAAAATAGAATTGCAATTGTTGCATTTAAATGTGAATGAATCATTAGGTATTGCATTTTCAATGAAGTCTATTTTAGTGAACATTGGTGTAGATACAGCAGCCTTGACAATTGAATTGTATATTTTAATTTTATATGGAATAAGTCGTTTGGCAACATTAGCTGGAATATGAAAACTATTAGTGCAATTGTATTTCTTTATTAATGTGTTTACACGTTTGTCTTTAATTGCATCAGCTTGCAATGCATATTCAACTCCATATTTTTCTAAACATGTTTGCTTAGCCTTTTCTTTAATTTCAATAGCTTGTGCTGGATTTTCAACACCGTATTTTTCTAGGCAAGTTTGTTTTATTTTTTCTTTAACGGCATCAACTTGCAGTACATGTTTGACGCCATATTTTTCTAGGCAAGTCTGTTTTATTTTTTCTGTGTTAACAAAATTTTCATCACCGAAATGCAATAATTTTGTTTGTTTGACTTTTTTCGAAAAATCTGCAGGATGATATGAATTATATTTAGCCAATCTAGTAATTTTGCATTTATCAGAAAAATTAGTAGTTCCATATCTTTCTAAACACGTGTTATGTCTATTTTTAACTACTGTGGTTGATTTTCGTTGACATGTTGTTGAACAGTACTGTCTATACATACCAGCATCTGTTCTAAATTTCACGTGGTTAATTTTACAATTGTCACACAATGGCGCCGCATTTAAATTATGTCGTATGCAATATAGTCTTTCAGCAAATGTTACTGTAGCATTTAAAAATGCGGTGTTGTCTATGATCGCTTGATAAAGTTGAACTTCATGGTTTTTTAAAAAAATCATAAGTCGACGTTTATCAACTAATATTTTGTCTAGTTTGTTAATTATTTCTTGTGATGTCATTAGTATACTCTCAAATATAATGTCATTGCTTTAATATATATTTATACACAATACTGCATCAAATTAATGCATTAACTACAATAATTTTTAAATTAACCAACTACACGGTGTGTAGTCATATAAAAATGAAAAAGGCTAGTATTTCTACTAGCCTTGGTAATTATGACTAATTACTATCGTTTACACAAGTTCAGTGAAAGTGCTGCCTGTTCTCAAACCAACGAATTCAATCATGATAAATTCTATCGTTCGAGTCGGTTTTATTCCGATACGAATTCTAAATTCATTGGCATCAATAATTTCTGGCGTGTTGATCGTACTGTCAGCAATTATACGATAATCATATAGACCACCTGCAGCTTTCACTGATTCAAACATAGGTTTGACAGAATCGATAAACTGCTGTCTAGTATACGCTGTGTTAGGCTCATAGATGTAGTTACGAGCGATGTTGAACACCCGTCTTTCAAGATAGATAAACAAGCTTCGAACGTTAATACGATCAAACGCAGAGGCCTTAGTTTGAAAGGTTTTTTGACCTTCGAGAACCGTACCTTGGTTGACGTATGTCAATGAATAGTTCCAAGCATTTGAATAAAGAGTGTTTCTAGCTTGTAGATCTGGTTCAAATGATGTGTCAGCTACTGAGATAGTTGCACGATTGATACCAGCAGGAGCATCCCAAACGTTGAAGTTTCTACGTGTTCTAACATAGACTCCTGTGCCAAATGCAGAAGGCGGCATCCAGAATAGTTTTCCAGAGTGAGCATCTGCAATTCGGTACCAAACAGCATAACCCCAACCATAAGAACTATTGATTCCTGAAATGTATCTAATTTTAGGTGTTATATTTTTACCAACTGTTATAGAAGCGTTAGTGCCATCAACAATCTTGTTTCGACCTTTAATTGAAAAATGTCTAGGTGATTCTGTAATAAACACACAGTCTTTACGTGTGTTCTGGCAGAAACCTTTAAACTTTTCAATGATTGCTCGCCAGTCTGCTGTATCAGTAGTTGATGAAATTGATGTAGAAGTAGTGTCAGGCGTAAATGCAAGGCCGTTTTCCGTTTCAGAATCTTCATCAGAATCTTCATAAATAAACTGAGCAATAGTAGAAACACCGGCATCACAAACAACATCTATAATATTGTTTAACACGTTAGATTGACTATTAAATATGTCATCTAGTGATTCAGTTAATTTACTATAAACTATTTTTTTATCAGTTGTTGGCTTATTTAAAATAACGCCGATTGATGGTTCAGCGTATAAAATAGTACCCTTAGTTTGTAAATCTTCATCTTTTATTGATGCGTACAATCTAATGTACTTTGATCTATTGTTAATAATATTCTCAATGTAGACGGTTGCATTAGTGTTAATGTCAACAGCTTCTTTGATCAATGAACCAGTAAACGCTTCAATAGGAACTGCCTGTAAACATCCTGTAGCAACATCAACTTCAATTTGATATACAACTACGCCGATGTATGAAAAATATGTTCTATCATATACTTGGGCTGTTATGTCAGTATTAGCGTCCGAGCCGGCTGAATATGAAATCGTTGGGAAAAATTCTGCAGCATTCTTAGAAATAGACTGAATTGTATTACCAACTGACAGCGTATTTGCTGGAATCAACCAGTTATCAGGGGTTTCGGCTGTAGTACTATTAACATCTGCGGATGTAGTACTACTAACATCTGTAAAATATTCAATACTGCCTGATAGTGATTCAAAAGGATTAATAGTTGTGCTAGCACTCGGATCTGCACTATACATATTAACATCACTAAGTTGTGACGCAATAGCCATTGCATTAACCGCCGTGGTAACTACAGGCATTATGCCTAAACATTTTGTTTTACTACCATCACTTGTATACGTACCATATTCAGAATTAGTAATATCCACAATTGTGAATGAGCTAGTAGCAGTTGTGCTAGTAGGTGCTACTAAGTTATTAAATTCCTCTTCGGTTAGCACTTTTGCATCTGTTTTACTAAAAGAAATTTGTGAAGTTATAGTAGGATCTATAGCAGATATGGCTGAAATATTACTAGATATTTCAGCTGAAATATCACTAGCTGCTGAAAGGGTATATGTAATACTCGGATATA
>CAZAZI010000178.1:0-4469 GCA_964489575.1 uncultured Oscillospiraceae bacterium
CTTCCTTCTTGGCTACGCTGGCAAAGAAGGTGTACTTATTGCGCGCCTGGGATTCCCCCGAGAAAGCGGCCCAGAGATTTTTTTCGGTTTTGCTGCCTTTGAGTTCCATTGTAGTGTCTCCCTTTCTGTTGAGGATTGATAACGATTATTAATATTAGGATAGCCTTCCATATCTGTTTTGTCAAGCTATATGTGAAATTATTTTCCCTCCTTCTCAGCCGTGCTCCTCTCCAGATCCAGTAGGGCGGCCTTGCGCTCCTCGCCCCAGGCATAGCCCGTGAGGCCGCCTTTTTGGCCCAGCACGCGGTGGCAGGGGATGAAGATGGCAATGGGGTTTTTGCCGCAGGCCGCACCAGCGGCCCGGGCGGCTCTGGGCCGGCCCACGCGCCGCGCCAGCTCTCCATAGGTAATGGTTTCCCCATAGGGGATGGCTTGCAATTGCTGCCAGACCTCCTGCTCGAAGGGCGTGCCTTCGGGGCGCAGCGGCAGGCCGAAGGAAGTGCGGCCGCCACCAAGGTATTCCTTGAGCTGGGCGTGCGCGCGGCACATGAGGGGCGAGTCCCGCTCGGTAGCGGCGAAGGGTGGCTTTTTGCCAAAGCCCAAGTGGGTAACAAAGCCTTTATCCTCACAGAGATAGACGGGGCCCAGCGAGGTTTCGTAAGAAGAATAATACATAATGGGCGCTCCTTTGTCTAAATTATTTATTGCTTGCATTGGTTTTGCTCCGGTTATTATATCGTGCTATAATAATAAAAATATCAACAAAAAGGGAACTTGCGTATGATCGAGTTTATGGTTGGCCTTTCCCGCAACGCCGTGCTGATGACGGCGGTGGCCGGCTGGTTCGTGGCCCAGCTTTTGAAGGCCCTGCTTTACGCCTTCCTCAACCACGAGTTTAAGTTTGAGCGGCTTTTCGGCAGCGGCGGCATGCCCAGCTCCCACGCCTCCACCATGCTGGCGGCTGTGGTGGCCGCTGTTATGGAGCATGGGCCGCAAAGCTTTGAATTCGCCATCACCGTGCTGCTGGCGCTGATCGTTTTGCATGATGCGCGGGGCGTGCGCCTTGAAACGGGCAAGCAGGCCGAGGTTCTCAACAAGCTCATGCACCACAGCGACCTCAAGGAGCTTTTCCAGGATGAGGCATACCTCAAGGAGCTGGTAGGGCATACGTTCATCCAGGTGATCGTAGGCTCCTTCATTGGCATCGTTACGGGGGTGTTCATGTCCAGCTATGTCTTTTGAAGGATGCGGGGCCCGGTGCGCTTGCGCGCGGCTCTTACCCCTGTAACTTCATTATAATAAGCAATTCCCCGCGCGGCAAGAGGGGAATTGCGGCCGCCGCTCTTGTATAGCGCGGGCGAGGGGGGTATAATCCTCTTTGGAATAAACGCGAAGGAAGGCATTCATGCAACCATGACCAAGATCGATATTTTCTCCGGCTTTTTGGGTGCGGGCAAGACCACATTAATCAAAAAACTGATCGCGGAAGCCTACCAGGGCGAAAAGCTGGTGCTCATTGAAAACGAATTTGGCGAGATCGGCATTGACGGCGGATTTTTGCGGGATGCGGGCATCGAGATCACGGAGATGAACTCGGGTTGCATCTGTTGCTCGCTGGTGGGGGATTTCGCGGCTGCGCTCGTCAAGGTGCTGAACCAATACCATCCCGACCGCATCCTCATCGAGCCCAGCGGCGTGGGCAAGCTAAGCGATGTGATCCGCGCCGTACAGGGCATCGGCGCCGCGGATGTCTCCCTCAATAGCTTCACCACCGTGGTGGACGCGGGCAAGTGCAAGATGTACATGCACAACTTCGGGGAGTTCTTCGACGGCCAGATCGCGCACGCGGGCTGCCTCGTTTTGAGCCGCACCGCAGGCATGAAGGAAGAAAAGATTGCCGCCTGCGTGGAGCTGTTGCGGGCGCGCAACGCGGCCGCTCCCATCGTAACCACGCCCTGGGATATACTCGCAGGCGCGCAGATCCTGGAGGCCATGGAGCGCCGTGGCACGCTCGAAGCCGCGCTGGAGCAGTTGGCAACGCAAGCGCGTGAACACGGGCATGAGCACCACCATACGCATGGCGGGGCGTGTGGCTGCGGGCATGATCACGATGCGCACGGCCACCACCATGCGGACGAGGTTTTCACCAGCTGGGGCGTGGAAACCCCCCGTTGTTTTGACGAAGCGGGCCTTTGCGCCCTGCTGGAAGCGCTGGACGAGGGCCGCTACGGCCAGGTGCTGCGGGCCAAGGGCATCGTGGCGGGCCAGCCGGCCTGGCTGCATTTTGATTATGTGCCGGGAGACGCGCAAGTGCGCCGGGGCGCGGCCGGGGTAACCGGGCGGCTCTGCGTGATCGGCGCGCAGCTGGATAAGGCGGCGCTGGCGGAATTGTTCGGGGTGTAAATATGGCGGAGCAAATACCGGTCTATCTCTTTACGGGCTTCCTCGAAGCGGGCAAGACCCGCTTCATCCAGGAGACCATGCGGGATCCCCGCTTCAACGAGGGCGACCGTACGCTGCTGGTAGTGTGCGAGGAGGGCGTCGAGGAATTCGAGCCCTCGGATTTCGCCGATAAGGGCAGCGTATATATAAAAACGCTGGAAAGGCCCGAAGAGCTGACCGCTTCCAGGCTCACGGGCTGGCAGAAGCAATGTCACGCCCAGCGGATCGTGCTGGAATACAACGGCATGTGGCCCATGCAGCGGCTCTTTGAGGCCCTGCCTCGCGGGTGGGTGATCTATCAAAACTTTCTTTTCGCGGATGCGGGCGCCTTTCTCAATTACAACGCCAACATGCGTTCTCTGGTGGTGGATAAGCTGCAAGCCTGCGAGTTGGTGGTCTTCAACCGCACGGATGCGAAAACGGATAAGCTGGCCTTCCATAAAATCGTGCGCGGCCTTAACCGGCGCTGCGCCATCGCCTTTGAATGGCCCGATGGCCATGTTGAATACGACGAGATTGAGGACCCGCTGCCCTTTGACCTAAACGCGAAGGTGGTAGAAATTGCCGATGCCGATTTTGCCATCTGGTATCGGGATATTATTGAGGAAATGGATAAATACGCGGGCAAGGTGGTGCGCTTCACGGGCCTTACGGCCGTATCCGGTCGGCTGCCCAGGGGCTGCTTCTTAGCCGGGCGGCACGTGATGACCTGCTGTGCAGAGGATATCGCCTACTCCGCCCTGGCCTGCGAATGGGATGCCGGCCTCATTAAGGCTAACCTGCAGCATCGCGCCTGGGCGCAGGTAAGCGCCAAAGTAGAATTGCGCCACCACACCGTTTATGGCCGCAAGGGGCCGGTGCTCAAAGTGATCTCTGCGGGGCCGGGTAAAAAGCCCGCCCAGGAAGTGACGACGTTCTATTAAGATATAGAAAAGCGAAGGGCCTGTGGGGTCTCATAGTCCCTTTGCGTGTTAAAAAATTGTTTGCTTTTTTAAAGAGGCGGGAAGATTCCCGCCCCCTTTTATGCGTTCATTTTATTATGGAAGGAATGCCGTTACTTCATCATATTGCCGCCGTTCATGTTGCTTTCGGCATAGGCGATCATGCGCTTCACCATTTCGCCGCCGATGGAGCCGGCTTCCCGGGAGGTAAGGTCGCCATTATATCCCTGCTTTAAATTCACGTTCAGGGCGCCGGCGACTTCCGTTTTAAAGTTTTGCAGCTGGGCCTTGTTGGCCCGGCTGGAATTGCTGTTGTTGGCCATTGTTGTTTCTCCTTTCTGCTATACTTGACCGTAAAGAGCGTTTCTCCTCTGCTTATTTCTTCATGTTGGTTTCAGCATAAGAGATCATGCGTTTGACCATTTCACCGCCGACCGAGCCAGCCTCCTTGGTGGTCAGATCGCCGTTGTAGCCCTGCTTGAGGTTCACATTGAGGGAGTTGGCGACCTCCATTTTGAAGTTCTCCAGCGCCTGCCTGGAATCCGGGACCAAAACGTTGTTGCGTGCCATTGTCGGTTTCACCTCCTTTTCTGGGTGATGTACGTTTAATTTGTCCCCTATCACAGAAAATATGAATGGCAATGTATGCGCGCATCGCACAAAATTTTGAAAAAACAAAGCCCCGAAAGAGCCATCCGGCATGCTATAAAAAGAGGCGCGCCTGTCAATACTTTTGGCAGATAAGCGGCATTTGGGGCCGCCAGGCGGATAAAAAGGGCCCTGTTGCGGGTTTTGTCACAATCGCGGCTATGTTATTCCTTGTCAGGGCGGGTATTTTGCGGTAGAATATAAGCGAAATAATATGCGCTTATATTGTTCATCAATATGATTCAAGGAGGTTTGCTTATGGCAGGCACGATCATCACCGAGCTTGGTAAGATCACCATTGGCGAGGACATCATCGCCAATATTGCGGGTTTCGCCACCACCGAAAATTACGGCGTGGTGGGCATGAATGCAAAAACGGCAACCGATACCCTTTTACAGCTGGTGGGCAGCGACACCAACCGCAAGCGCGGCGTAAAG
>CAZAZI010000179.1:0-4468 GCA_964489575.1 uncultured Oscillospiraceae bacterium
TGCAAGCCCAGGGCATTTCGCGTAAAGGAGAGCACCATCACCACCCGCACGAAGCCGGTGAGCATGATGAGCAGGGAGGGCGCGAGGGAAAGCACCGTTAGCAGCGCCACGATCTGCACGCTCTGCGAGCGGCTGCCCAGCATGCCGATGAGCGTGCCCAGCATACCCGGCGCCTCTTCTTCCTCCGCTCCGGCCGCCACCTCATCCATCGGCTCCAGCGGCTCCAAGGGCTCGGCCGCCGCCGCGGCCCCAGCGGCTTCCCGCTGGGCCAAGGCTGCCTGCAATTCCGCTTCGGATACGCAGCCCGCCAGCACAAACACGACCGCAGCCAGCATCGCCAAAAGCAGCAGGCAGGCGATGCGCCTGCACCGGGCGCGGCGTGCGGCAGGGCCGTGGAATTTGGCGCTTATGGCAGGCAGGGCGGGGCGATCATTCTTTTGGCGCATGGTCATCACCCTCCCCCCGCTTTTTCCAGGCCGTAAAAACATCGCGGAAGGGCGCCGATGCGCGTTGCGGCTCCGCCTCCTCTGCCGGCGGCGCGTCGCTCGTTTCCAGCAGGGCGAAGGCGTTCTCGCTCACGCCCAAAAGATAGCGCTTGCTATCCGCCTCGATCAACAGGATGCTCTTTTCCCGGTCGATCAAGAGCCGATCCACCAGGCGGATATGCCGCCCCAGCGCCGGCCCGCCGCCCTTGGCAGGGAGGAAGGAGGCGCCGCGCTGCATGGTGCGCGCGAAAAAGCGTGTAACAAAATATGCGCCCGCGAATATCAGCGCCAAATAGAGCAGCAGCAGCAGAATCTGGCCGATCTGCGGCCCTTGCTCTAGGGCCTGGGCGGGCGCGGGCGTGGAAATGGGCATATGCTAAACCTGCATGCGCATGACTTCGGTATAGGCATCCACCAGCCGGTCTCGTATCTGCACCGTGAGGCTCAGGGCCAGCTCAGCTTTGCGCGCGGCGATGGGCGCGTCATGCAGGTCGTTAAGTTCGCCTATGAGCAGCGCGTCCGTATAGGCCCGGTCATCGGCGGAGGTCAACTCCGCCTGGTCGATGGCCTGGGTGAGGAAGTCTTTGAATTGGGCGGAATCGCCGGATACATCGGCCGTGCCCGCGGCGCGCCCATTTAACACATTGTTGACCGCGTCCAGCGCGGAAACGGGGTTAAGAGAATCGATCGCCATTGATTAACCTCCCTTAGATCTCCAGGGCCTTGAGCGCCATGGACTTGATGGCGTTGGTGGCGGTGATATTGGCCTCGTAGGAGCGGGTGGCCGCCATCATATCCACCATTTCCACCACCAGATCGACATTGGGCATCTGCACGTAGCCCTCTTCGTTCGCGTCGGGATGATCGGGGTCGTAATCCAGCTTGAAGGGGGATTCGTCCTCCCGGATTTCCGTAACCCGTACGCCGCTTCCATTGCTCTTGGCCTTGGCCCGCTCCAGCATGCCCGCGAAGGTTTGATCCTCCCGCTGCTGCATCACCACATAGCGCCGCCTATAGGGCTCGCCCTGCGCGGTGCGGGTGGTGTTGATGTTCGCCAGGTTCTCGGCAATCACATCCATGCGTACGCGCTGGGCCGTGAGGGCCGAGGCGCTGATATCCATGCTTTTGAGGAACGACATGCTTATCTACCTCCCGTGATGGCTGTGCTCAGCTGGCTGAACTCGCTGGACACCTTGCTTTGCAGGGTATAATAATACAGCGTGTTGGTAGCGAGATCCGTCATCTCCTTTTCGATATCGACATTATTATCGTCCATGCGCATGGTGGTGCTTTCATCCACCTGCACCTCGATGCGCGGCTCTGTTTCCATGGCGCCCGCAAAATGCTTCTCCCGCGTGCGCTTCATGGCAAAGGAGCCGCCCGCGTCCTGCTCCAGGGCCGCCCGATAATAATCCTCGAAGGCTACGGATGCGCGATTATAGCCAGGGGTGTCGTTGTTGGCGATGTTATTGGCAATCACCTCGCTGCGCTTCCAGGAAGCATCCAGCCCTTGGTTGAGCTTATCAACCTGATTAAACATCTTTTCGATCATACGCGCTCCTCCCGGCCGGCCAAGGGCCGCCACTAAACCTGGGGTAACAAATGGATATTCCTTACTATATTTTATAACCCCTCCCTACCTAAGTCAACAGAATAAACCCTATTGCGACAGATTCATCCGGCCCGCGCCCCCAGGCGGGCTGCTTTTATCCCAAAAGGCGATAATGATGGGAAATTTTTTGTCGATATGTTATACTAATATATTGAGAAAGCATAATTATGAGGAGGCAGCCCCTATGGCTCAGCGCGCAAAGGCACAGACCGGTTCCGGCAAGCGGGGCCGATCCTCTAAAAAGTCATCCGCAGGCAACGAGCACCCCAAAAAACGCCCTCAGGGCGAAAACCTGATCTTCGCCCTGGATATCGGCACCCGCACCGTAATCGGCGTGGTGGGGGAACGCGTGGGGGCGGATGGCTTTTGCGTGAAGGATTTCGAGCTGATGGAGCACCCCGGCCGCGCCATGATCGACGGCCAGGTGGAGGATATCGCCCAGGTGGGGCGGCTGATCCTCGAGGTGCAGCGCCGATTGGAAACGCGCCTGCGCGTTTCCCTTAGCCGGGTATCCATCGCGGCTGCGGGCCGCATGCTGCGCACGGCGCGCTCGAGCGTGCGCCGGGAACTGCCGGCGCCCCATTCCATCGTGGGCCGGGATGTGGTGCTGGGGCTCGAGGGCGAGGCCATCGAGCTGGCGCAGGAGCAGCTCCGCCAGGAGGGCGGCCAGCCCCAGGGCGGCAGCTATTACTGCGTGGGCTATAGCATTGTGGAATATACGATGGATGGCCAGCCCGTTTCCCAGCTGGCCGGGCATACCTGCTCCGAAGTGGGCGTGGAGCTGATCGCCGCCTTCCTGCCCTACAGCGTGATCGAAGGGCTTTACGCGGCTGTGGATATGAGTCGTTTGGAGGTTCAAAGCCTCACGCTCGAACCCATTGCCGCCATCAACGTGCTCATCCCCAGGGAGCTGCGGCTTCTGAATTTGGCCCTGGTTGATGTGGGCGCGGGCACTTCGGATATCGCCATCTGCCGGGATGGGCGCGTGGCTTCTTACGACATGGCCACCATCGCCGGGGACGAGCTTTCCGAAGCCATTATCCGCGAATATCTTGTGGATTTTCCAGAGGCCGAGCGCCTCAAAAAGAACCTCTCGAGCGGCGCGGAAGCATTGCGTTACGAAAACGTGCTGGGCCTGCCGGGCGAGGCGAAGGCCCAGGATATCCTCAACATCCTCAAGCCCGCGGTGGATCTGCTGGCCCGCACCGTGGCGGATAAAATCCTCGAGTGCAACGGCGGCCCGCCCGCCGCGGTATTTCTCATCGGCGGGGGCAGCCAGGTGCCCGGGCTTGGCCAGGCCCTGGCCGCCTGCCTGCAGATTGCCCCGGAGAATGTGGCCGTGGGTCCCCGCCGCAGCCTCAAGGGGGTGGATATCGCAGCCTTTTCGTCGCTTACAGGCCCCGAATTCGTTACGCCCCTGGGCATCGCCCTCACGGCTATCACCCAGGAGTGCTTCCAGTTCTTCGGCGTATCCGTCAACGGTCGCCGCCTCAAGCTTTTAAACGCCAGCCACACCCGCCTGATGGAAGTGCTGCTGATGGCCGGCTACAAATCCTCCCAACTGGTGGCCCGCTCGGGCCGCAGCCTGATTTTCACCCTCAACGGCGCGCCGCATACCGTTCGCGGCGGCCTGCCCGAGCATGCCGTGGTCACTATCAACGGCGCGCCCGCCAGCATCGAATCCGATGTGCGGCCCGGGGACGTGATCCTCATTACCCCGGCGCTAAGCGGCGCGCCCGCCACGGCCGTCGCCGCGGATTTCCTGCCTGCGGAGGGCGCGGCCACCGTGCTAATCAACGGCGAGATCGCGGACCCGGCCCGGCCCATCGTGCAGGGCGATAAGGTAGATGTTCGGCTGCTCCCCGCTATCCCCACAGCCCGACCCGCGCCGCAAGAAACGCCCGCCGCGCGGGAAGAGGCTGAACTGGCCGAGAGCGAAGCGGCGCAAATCGCCGCCGAAGCGGCCCTCGAGAGCGAGCTGCCAGCCCCGGCCGCCAGCCCCGAGATGCCGGGCGTCCCCGCGCAGGCGCAGCCCGCCGGGGATAAGGCGGAAGCGGCAGCGCTGGAGATCACCCTCAACGGGCGGCCCCTCTCCCTGCCGCTTAGCGCGAGCCAGCAGAGCTATTTCATCATGAACCTGTTGGAGAAGGCCGGGGTGGACCCCGCCAACCCCCAGGGCCAGCTCCTCATGGAATGCAACGGCGCGGCCGTAGGCTTTTTGCACCCGCTCCAAGCGGGCGCGCAGGTGCGCATCGGCTGGCAATAGGGCGGCGCTTGTATTCAGGCTAATATTTTACGAAAGGGTATTGTTCTGTATTTTATGAAAGAAGCGTTACTTTGGGCTGCCGGCGGCACGGGCTTCACCTTTGGC
>CAZAZI010000180.1:0-4447 GCA_964489575.1 uncultured Oscillospiraceae bacterium
AGGGCACGCGCGCCTTTTCCGAGATGGCCGTGCTCTGCCGCACCCACCGCCAGCTCGATTTGATTGAAAGCTGCCTTCGGCACGACGGCATCCCCTGCCTGGTGCTGGGCCGGGGGAATTATTTGGAGGACGACAAGGTGCGGGGCGCGCTGGCTTTCTTTACATCCCTGGCCGCCGCCCCGGTGGATACGCAAGCACTCTGCGCCGCGCTGGAGCTGGTGTGGGCCTGCCCCAAGGATTTGCGGGAGAAGGCGGCGCGAACCGCCGCTTCTATAGAGGCGCTCGACCTCGGCGCCCTGCGGCAAAGCCTGGGCGGCTTCGGCCACCTGGCCCTTTGGCTGGACGAGGCCGAGGCATATTTGCCCCGTTTGGCAAAAGAAAAGCCCCACCGCCTGCTGGAAGCCTGGGCGGAGGCGCACGGGGGCGGGGAGGCCATGGAGCGCCTGCTGAACGCCGCCGCCTTTCATGATCGCATGGCGGACTTTTTGCAGACCATGCTTTTGGGGCAGGAGGGGGACATCCGCCGCGCGTCCGGCAAGAGCTACGCCTCCGGGGCCGTGCGCCTGATGACCCTGCACGGGGCCAAGGGACTGGAATTCCCGGTGGTCTTTCTCGCCGGCCTGCACCGGGGCGCGCTGCCTCTGGAGCGGGATGGAATGGAAACGGATATGCAAGAGGAACGCCGTCTGCTCTACGTAGGCATGACCCGCGCGAGAGAGGAGCTTATCCTCACCGGCGGCGGGGAAGCCTCGCCCTTTGCGGCGGAGCTGCCCCTCAACGCGGCGGCCCTGCCCAGCCGGGCCAAGCAGGCGGAGCAAATACGGCTGTTTTAGGGCATCCAACCCTCCACTCGATCCAAAAACAGCGCCAGGGCCAGCATGTCCGCGCTGCCGCCGGGGCTGAGCCCCCGGCTGATGCAGGCCGCGTCCAGCTCCCGCACGGCGCAAAGCAGGCTTTGCGCATCCGGCGGCAAGGCAAGGATGCGCCGGGCCTCGCCCTGCACAAAGCGCAGGCCGGCTTCACCGCCCCGGTGGAGGAGATTGGTATCCTCCAACTCCTCCATGCAAGTAAGCAGAGCCGTGATGCGGGCTGCGTTCTCGGGCAGGTTTTTTCGCGCCGCGCGCAGGGCTTCGTGCGCCTTTACGGCGCTGGGGAACCCTGCCGCCGCCGCGCCCCGCGCGCCCAAAAGGCCCGTTTGGCTATAGATGCGCTCCCCATGGCTTTGGGGAGCGCGCTTTGCCTTTTGCAGGGCTTCGGCTAGACCTACACAGGCCAGGCGCTTGGCGTGGAGAATGTAATTCTCGCCTGCCCCGCCTAGGCTTTGGCCCAGGCCGCACAGCAAGAGGCCCAGGCTGTAGATTAAACCCTTGTGCGTGTTTACGCCGCCTGTGGCGGCGAGCATGGCTTGCTCGGCCTCCAGCCCCGCCTGCCGCAGGGCGGCCATGGCGGGGGCATAGGCGGCATTTTCCAAGCCCAAACGCACGGCTTTGCGCAAATATGGCAGAAGGGCCCCGGCGCTCTTTTCAAATGTGGCCAGATCCATATCCTGGTGCGCGCCCGCATTGGCCCCGTCAACGAGTCCGGGCTTGGGGGTGAGGCAGGCTTCGTCGAGCAAAGCCCAATGGGCGGCCATGGCCAGGCTATCCGCGGCGAAATCCGCCTGGAGGGCCCCGGCGGCCGCCTGCACCAAGCCCAGACTATGGGCGCGGCTGCGGGCGCAAAGGGCCGCCGGTCCGCCGCAAACCAGGCAAGGCCGCTGTTCCCGGCGGCTAAGCTTCATCCCATCCGGCCCGATCACATCCATATCGAACAGGCGGCCCACGGGCAGGGCGTCCTCCATGGATATGGCGGCTTCTTTCAGCTTGGGGGCGGGGATATCGAAGGCATAGAGGGCCTCGCAGCCCGTAGGCTGGCAGAGGCGGATATGCCGCCTGGGTTCCCAACCCTGGCCGGCGATCATCCGCTCCCCGGCCAAGAAGGCGAAATCCGCCAGCGGGCTGCGCTTGACGGGCCCGGCCAGGTTCATGGTAAAGCAAAGCAGGGGCCCCCCGTATTCGGCAAGGGCGTCCTGCTGCAAGGCGGCTCGGCGCTCCCGGGCCGCCAGCATTTGGCTAAGCGTTATTCCGCAGGGCTTCATAGGTGCTTTGCGGCACGAGCTGCCGCACCCTTTCCCAATCGTTTGCGGCCATGGCCCGCCGCACCTCACTGGCGCTGATGCCGCCCTTGCGGGGCAGCTCCACCAACTCCAGGCCATAGCCGGGCAGCTCCTCGGCCAGGCGCCGGTTATAGCGGGCGGTCACGGGGCAGTAGGGCTCCGTACCCACGAAGCGGATGGAGATGGAGAGCGCCGGGGCGATTTTTTGGCCAAAGAGGGCAATATCCAGCTCCGCCTGCGCGGCCTCGGCCCGGCATTTATCTTTAATGAAATAGGTGGGGAAGGTGGCCGCGGATACCAGATAGCTTCCGCACGCGTGCAAAAGGATATGCGGGATATCCGCCGTGCCGGCTTTGACCATGGCCAGGCGCTTTTCAGGCGAAAACGGCCCCCAGGCCTCGCTGACGACGAACAGGTGCAGGCTATCCACCCGCCGGGCCGCTTCTTCGACCAAGTAGCGGTGCCCCAGGGTGAAGGGCGCGCAGTTCATTACCACAGCTCCCTGGCAGCCCGCGCCCCGCTGTAGGGAGGCAAGGTAGGCCTCCAGCCCGGCTTTGCGGTTTTCCAGCATGGCGATGCCGCCCGCCGCGATCACATCATAAAAGCCCAGGGCGCGGAAGAGGGGCGCGCTCTCGGGCTTGGTGTAGAGGAAAAGATGGGTGCGGCCCCGGCGGTACGCCTCGCTCACCAGCTCGCTGACGATGCGGGCGCAGGCCCCCTCGCCCTGGGCGCTTTCCTCCACGGCCACGTATTTGAGCACATTGCCGCAAAGCGAGCCCGTGGCGAGGATGGCCCCGCCCGCAAAAAGCTGGGCCGTATAATCCATGTCCGCCCCCATGCTTAGGCCGTGGCGGGCCAAAAAGGCCCGGGTATCCTCGAGCCTTTTTCCTTGCAGGCGGCTGAAAGTAGAAAGCTCGCTCATCCCTGCACCTGGCGGATCACATCAATTACGGTGTTGTCGCGATACATCACCACACCCACGATCTTATCAAGATAGCGGATGGGCTCGGGCGCGCCCACGATACGCTCCGCCCGCTCCCTTAGCTGCTCGATGTCGTACACCGGCAGGCCCGCGCGCAGCAGCCGGGCTTTTAGCTCCGCCCGGCGCGGGTGCACGGCCACGCCCTGATCCGTCACCACCACATCCACCGTATTGCCAGGGGTAACCACCGTGTTCACATGGCGTACGATGCTGGGGATGCGGCCGCGCATTAAGGGGGCCACGATGATGGAGAGGGCCGCGCCGGCGGCTGTATCCGGGTGGCCGCCGATGGCCCCGCGGATCACGCCGTCGCTGCCGGTAAGAACGTTTACGTTGAAGTCCGTATCCACCTCCAAGGCCGAGAGCACCACGAAATCCAGCTGGTTCACAGCCGCGCCGTGGTTGAGGTAGCTGGCGTAAAAGGAGGCGTCGATCTGCTGGTGGAAGCGGTTGTTTTTAAGGGAATTGGCGGCCGTCAAATCAAAGGATTGCACATCCAAAATCTTTTCGATCAGGCCCTCCTCATGCATCTCTACGATCTGGCCGGTGATGCCGCCCAGGGCGAAGCGGGCGATGAGCTTCTTTTGGAGCATTCTTTCCCGCAAAAAGCGGGCCGTGGCCAAGCTGGCCCCGCCGCTGCCCATCTGCATGGAAAAGCCGTCGTAAAAATAGCCGCTTTGCTCGATCACCTCCGCTGCCATTTTTGCGATGAGCAGCTCCTTGGGGTTCGTGGTGAAGCGGGTGGCCCCGCTCATGATGCCGCCGGGGTCGCCGATGCTATCCACCTGCACCACATAATCCACATTGGATTCCGGTATGCCAAAGGGCGCGTTGGGAAAGCGGACGATGTGATCGGTGATGATCACGGTTTTGTCCGCATAGAGGGCGTCGAGCTTAGCATAGCCCATGGAGCCGCAGCAGGAGCCGCTCTGCGCATCGCGGTTGTAGCCGTTGGCATTGCCGTAAGGATCGCAGCTGGGCGCGCCCAAGAAGGCTACGTCGATGTGGAACTCGCGGCTCTCGATGGCAGCCGCCCTGCCGCCATGGCTGCGAAAGACCACCGGGAAATCCATCAGCCCGCCGGAAACAGCCCCGGCCAGCTGGCCCCTAAGGCCGCTGGTTTCGATATGGACGATAACGCCATTTTGAATATGGCCGATCAGGGGCGCGTGGATGGAGGTGAGGGAGCTTGCTGCCAGCGTGAGGTTTTTGATGCCCATGCGGGCGATCTCCTCCAATACCATGTTGACGATATAATCGCCGTTGCGGAAATGGTGGTGGAAGGAGATGGTCATGCCATCCCTAAGGCC
>CAZAZI010000181.1:0-4432 GCA_964489575.1 uncultured Oscillospiraceae bacterium
ATCACCCTCCAAAGCTTAAAGCTCCCGCTGACGGAAGAGGAGTCCTCGCTGCGCCCAAGGGCGGCGAGGGCTCTTGGCATACGCGAAAACGAGATCCTGGGCCTGCGTATTTGCCGCATGTCCCTTGACGCGCGCAAAAAGAACGATATTTTTTTCTCCTGCGCCGTGATGCTGGATTTGCCCCCGGCCCTGGAGGATAAACTCCTAAAGAAGAGTCTGCCCGGGGTGGAAAAGGCGGCCGCGCCGGAGCCGGTCGTTTGGCCCCGGGGCGAAAGGGCGCTGGATGCGCCGGTTGTCGTGGCGGGGCTGGGGCCTGCGGGCCTCTTTGCCGCCCATGCCCTGGCCCGCCAGGGCTACCGCCCCATCGTAGTGGAGCGAGGCAAGCCCATTGCGGAGCGCGCGGCTCTTGTGTCCCGCTTCTTTGGCGGCGGGCCGCTCGATCCTAACTGCAATGTGATGTTTGGCGAGGGCGGCGCAGGGGCTTTTTCCGATGGCAAGCTGACCACCCGCATCAAAGACCCCTGGACGCACGAGGTGCTGCGGCTGCTGGCCGAGTACGGCGCGCCGGCGGATATTCGCATCCAGGCCAAACCCCACATCGGCACGGACAAGCTGGTCAAGGTGGTGCGGGCCCTCCGGGAAGATATCGTTGCCCACGGCGGCGAGGTGCGCTTCGATATGGCCCTAGCCGGCCTCGAGCAACGGGAAGGCGCGCTGACGGCCCTGCGCTTGCAAGGCCCCCATGGGGCGGAGCGCCTGGCCGTTTCCGCCTGCATATTGGCCATGGGCCAGGGTGCGCGGGATACCTACGAAATGCTCTATCGCGCGGGCCTTGAATTGCAGGCCAAGCCCTTTGCCGTGGGCGTGCGGGCCGAGCACCCCCGAGAGCTGATCGACCGTTCGCAGTATGGCGCGTTTGCGGGGCACCCCCGGCTGGGGGCTGCGGAATACCACCTGGCGGGCAGGGATGGAGGACGGGGCGTCTATACCTTTTGCATGTGCCCGGGCGGCGTGGTGATCGCCTCCAGCTCAGATGCGGGGCAGGTGGTAACCAACGGCATGAGCTACCATGCCCGCGATGGCGCAAATTCCAACGCCGCCATCGTAGCGCAGGTTGATAACAGGGATTTTGGCAGCGACCATCCCTTGGCCGGTATGCGTTTTCAAGCGGATTTGGAGCGCGCGGCCTTTGCGCTGGGCGGCGGCGGTTTCGCGGCCCCGGCGCAGCGCATGTGCGATTTTTTAGCAGGCTCCGCGCCCTCCGGCTTTGGGGCCGTCAGCCCCAGCTATCGCCCTGGCGTAGAAAATCAGGCCATCGCCGCTTGCCTGCCCGAGGCGGTAACGGCGGCCCTGCGGGCGGGCATCGCGCAGTTCGCCAGCCGTCTTAAGGGCTTCGATAGGGGGGACGCGGTGCTCACTGCCGTGGAGAGCCGTACCAGCGCGCCCGTGCGCATCCTGCGGGATGCGGGCGGCCAGGCTACGCGCCTTAAGGGTTTATATCCCGCCGGGGAGGGCGCGGGCTACGCGGGCGGCATCGTCAGCGCGGCCGTGGACGGCCTGCGCGCGGCGGAGCGTATTATGGCCCTTTATTGCCCCCCAAATTAGGAGGAACCACTTTGCAAAGCTATACCCATGGATCAAAACGAATCAGTGCCCTGCTGGCGGCCCTTTCCTTGGCGGCCCTGCTTTGGGGCTGCGGCGGGGAGCCCGAGCGGACTAAGGTGGAGCTGGCCGATCCCATCGGCGGCAGTTCCATTGTTACCGCTGCGGATCTAATGGCCTTTTTAGAAAAGGGCGAAGCCGATACGGCCCAGCTTTCGGCTGATATCAGCCTGGAAGGGGAGATGCTGCGCATCACCAAGGCGCGAGACGGCCTCATCATAGACGGAAACGGCTTCACCCTTTCCGGCGCGGGCGATTGTGTGCTGCGGTTGGATGCGGGCTGCTCCGTTACGCTCAACAACATTACCATTCATAGCGGTTCGGACGCTATCGGCTGCCTGGGCAGCGCCTCCATCGGCGGCGTGGGCGCGCGCCTCATCGGCGTGGGCAACGGCATCCGCGCCGAGGGCGAGGTAACCATCCTCGCCGGCAGCTCGATCGAATGTGAGGCCAACGTGGGCATGGGCTTTATATCCAGCGGCCTGGCCCTGCAAACGGGGGCTGGCCTTTCGGCTTCGGGCCCGATGGGCGGCGTGAACGTGAGCGGAGAGATCTCCGTCGATAGCAGGGGCCGCCTGGCCGCCTATACGGATGAAAACTACAATGCCCTCAAATGCGGCGGCTCCCTTACCCTGGAGGAGGGCGCGGCGTTGATCGTGGAGAACCGAGGCGAATACCATGGCGCGGAGATCACCGCGCTGGCGGTGAACGGTGCGGTGACCATCGAGGCCAAGGGCGGCAAAAACTCCAGCGGCCTGTTCCTTTTCGAACAGCTGCAAAACATTGCCGTGATCGGCAGCTGTGAGCCTAAGGCCCGCTTTGAGAGCGGCAAGGGCAGCATCACCTTTGTGGAAAGCGCGGCGGATCTGCCCACACCCGAAGCGTTGAACCCGCAGCCCACAACCACGCCGCCCGCGGAGGCGGAATAGCCGTGGGCCGGGCCGTGAAAAAACGCAAACGCAGAGCGGGGCGTAAATACGCCCTGCGCCGCCTGCTGGTGCTGCTGGTGTTCATTGGCGCCTTAGGCGGCATTGGCTATGGCGGCTACCGCTTGGCAGCCGCCGGTGTGGCCGGCATCCAGGCGCGCCTTCGCGAGGATAACGCGGCCGAGGCCACGCCCACGCCTTTGCCCAGCCCGACCCCCGTGCCGGAGCTGGGCGCGGATATCCGAATATCCAAAGACGCGGCTTCCCTATCCGCGGCGGGCTTTTCCACCCGCCTGATGGCGGATAAGCAGGAGGTGCAGACGTATCAGCGGGCCGAAAGCATCTCCTTTGGTAAAGATGCGTACTACGCTACAGCCAAGGGCATTACCACCTTTGGCGGCAGCCATTGGCGCAATAGCTTCACCTATGGCGCGCAGGTAGTGAATGAGAGCCGCCTCACCCGGGCCTGGGAAACCCCTACCGGTTCCCTGGCCACGGAAGAATACGGCACCTGGACCGGCACCGGCTGGACTGGCCAGCCCCTGATCATCCAATGGAGCAACGAGGTGCGCCCCACCCTGGGCGTATATGAACCCTTCAAGGCCAAGGAGGGCTTCACCGAAGTCGTCTACCCGGCCATGGATGGCAAGATCTACTTTATGGAATTGAGTACGGGCACAGAGACCCGGCAGCCCATCGACTTGGGGCAGGTTTTCAAGGGCACGGCCATGCTGGACCCACGCGGTTACCCGCTGTTATTCGTGGGGCAGGGCATCCCCACCCCCACGGAGGTCAAGGCTACCAAGGGGGCCTGGGTGCGGGCCATCTCCCTTATCGAGAACAAAGAGATCTGGAACCTGGGGGGCCGTGATCCCTTCTCCCCCCGGCTGTGGCAGGCTTTTGACGCCAGCCCTTTGCTGGATGCGAAGACCGATACGTTGATCGCTGCCGGGGAGAACGGCGTGCTCTATACCTGCAAGCTCAACACCGCCTATGATCCGGCTGCCGGCGCCCTGTCGCTGAATCCGGACAGGCCGCAGAAGTATACCTATACCGCCGGCGGCTATGGTGAAAGCGATGAAAAACGCTGGTGGGGCATAGAAAATTCCCCGGCCGTTTGGCGCAACTACGCCTTCTTTGCCGATAATGGCGGCTATCTCCAATGCGTGGATTTAAACACCCTGGAATTGCTTTACGTAAAAGACGTAACGGACGACCATGACGCAACGCTGGTGATCGAGGAAGCGCCCGAGGATGGCGCCGTTTATCTCTACGCGGCCAGCAAGGCGGCCAAGCAGGGTATAACGGATGGCGTGGGCAAAACCGTGCAGCGCAAAATCAACGCCCTTACCGGGGAAACGGTGTGGGAAAAAGAAGTTACAGCCGCCCAGGATGGCGGCACGGTGGCCACGCCCCACGCGGGCAGGGGGGATATCTCGAATCTGGTAATTTTCGCCTGCACGGATGTATCTGTTACGGCGGAGGGCCAGGCCGTTTACGGCGGCCTGCTGATTGCCCGCAGCAAGGCCACGGGCGAGGTCGCCTGGCAGGTGGAGCAGGCTGCCGGCTATTGGGCCAGCCCGGTGGTGATCTACGACCAGAATCAAAAGGCTTACGTGCTCCAAAGCGACCGCAGCGGTATGCTGCGCATGTACGACGGGGCCGGCGGCAGCCTGGTTTGCGAGGCGGATCTCGGCTCCCGGGTGGAATCTACCCCAGCCGTATTCAACAACATCCTGGTGGTGGGCACCCGCGGCCAATACGGCAGCGGCGAAGGCTCCAAGATCATCGGCGTGGTCATAAAATAGAGAATGCGGGCGGTTAAACAAAAGGCCCCGTGCAAA
>CAZAZI010000182.1:0-4428 GCA_964489575.1 uncultured Oscillospiraceae bacterium
CCCCTGCGCCATTGGTCAAAAAGCAGCGTGGCCTCCGTAAAGGAGCATCCCAGCTGCCGCGAAACCTGGGCCACGCTCATGCCGCTTTGCAGCAACGACAGCGCCCGCTGCCTGGGCTGCTCCTGCCCGGCCTCGTCTTCCGCCCCAAAGCGCTCCGCCTCACGACGCTCCGCCCCGGAGTTCTCCAGTTCGGAATTCTCCAGTTCGAAACTCTCCGGCATGGGGCTCTCCCGCGGGGCGGGCTGCGGAAAAACGAGCTCGGCCTGCGAAACCGCTAAGGCGGGTTCGGCGGCCTGCGGCCTGGGCGCGCTGCTCTCCAGCCGGGCGATACGCCCTTGCAGGCCGGACAGGCCGCCCTGGATCTCCAACAGGCGCTGCTGCACGGATACCAGCGAATCCTGGGAGCGGCGCTGGGCCGCACCCCATTCCGCTTCCAGCACGGCTGCCTGCGCCTGCAGGGCCTCCAGAGTATCCTCCAGATCCAGCTGCATGGCCGTGAGCTTGTGTTCTTTTTCCTCCAGCAGCTTTTGATAGCGGCCTTTCGTATCGCGCAGGCTCCGCAGGATCAGCGCCGCCAGGAACAGCACCAAGAGAAAAATATAGGTTACCAATGCGAAGACCGGCCAATTCACTCCGCGCAAACTCTCCCTTTTTTATAATTTTGATCTTATATCTCGATGTCAAGCAGCCGCGTTTCCGTGCTTGGCCCAATGCCGGGCAGCTCCGGCTCCCGGGCGGCTTCCTCCGCATGCGCGGCCGCGGCCTTATCCTGCCTGTGCCGCTGCTCCTGCCGCTCGTGGCCCTGCTCCTGATCCGCGTTGACGCGGGCGTGTTCCGCTTTTTCCAGCTGGGAAACGGTTTTTGCCTCCTGCTGCGCATTGAGCTTGTTCATCCGGTCCGCAAACTCGTTGGCCAGTTCGTCCCTGCGCAGCGTGGCGCTTACGTCTTTGGAATATTCCGTGACCCGCTGCGTCATGACCTGCGCATCTATGCCCTTGATCATTCAAGCTCATCTCCTTCTTTTTCTTGTGCGCACCAGCTCCGGCCGGAAGCGGCAGTTTGTAAATTCGATATTCCCTTCCACCCGCCGGAAGGTGGCATAATCCACGGATTGCGTCAGCCTGTTCTTAGCTAGGCCGATGGTGATGCATATGCCGGGGTAGGCCGTTTGCATAGCGTGCACCTCCCCGTTCTTTTTCCCGTCCATGCTCTCTTTGAGCTCTTCCAGTTCCGCTTCGTAATCCAGCATCAATTTTTTGTATTGCAGGAGCTTTCGCACGTTCTCCATACGCGCCTCCTGCTCCCGCTGCCCCTTAGGCGGGGCGTCGGGGTTCTCCTGCAGGATGACCTGCAGGCGTTCAACCACTTTTTTGAGGGAAAACGTCATCTTCTCCAGCTCCGCCAGGCGCACCCGGCTCTTTGGGGATAGGCCCACCTGCAAATCCGTAGCCCGGCCGCTTGAATTGCCCAAAAACCGCGCGGCAATATAGCTGGCCGCGCAAACGTTGCCACCGATGATGCTCCCCCGGCCATCCACGACCTCCACCGAGCCCAGGCAGCTGACGTTGCTGTGCAGCAGGCTTTCCGCGGATACGACGGTGCCCGCCTGCAAGGTGGCGTATTCCGCGAAGCGCACATAGATGCCCTCCTGGGCCTGCAGCATGCCCTTGCCGCCCCCCTGGATGCCGCCGCGGATGAAGATATCGCCGCCCGCTTCCAGGGCGGAGCCTTCCACGATTCCCTTTACCTCAATGCTGCCCGAGGCTTTGATGGTGAAGCCGCTGATCACGTTGCCATCCACCACCACATCGCCGTCAAAATCGATGTTGCCCACGCTCAAATCCACATCCCCCGCGATGTGGTACACATTGCTCACGATCAAGTGGCCGTTGATCTCGTCCACCCGGCCCGTCAGTGCTGCCCGCAGCTCCAATCCATCTTTGGTGATATAGGTGTTTTTGCCCTGGGGCAGGAGGTAGTTCTTGCCCGGCGCCGCCGGAATTTCCCGGCCCAGCACCGTGCGCCCGGGCTTGCCCTCCTTGGGAGGCACCCGGGTCACCAGCAGCTGCTCCTGCTTGACCTGATCAAACAGGTCAAGGTTTTTAAAATCGACCTGCTCGTCCTCCTTTACCTCGTGGAGTTTATAGGCGTTGATGCCACCCCGCCGCTCGATGTGCCATTCCAGCCTGCCGTCCTCCCCCGGGATCGCGGCCAGGCCCCGGGCAATCACAAAGGGCTCGTCATAAACGGGCGCGGCCAAAAAGGCGCGAAAGCCCTCCCGATCCAGCCCGTAGGTGATTTGGCTGCGCCGGGCCAGCTCCTCGAGCACCTGCTCCGCGGACAGCCGCTTGCCCTTGCCCGGCTCCGGCGCCGAAAGCGTAACGTAGGCTTCCATCATATCTGTGGATAAAGTTAAGGCATAGGCTTCGTCATAAATGATCTCCGCCTGCTGCGGTGCGATCCAAAGGCGCTCCACGTCCGAGCCGTTTAGGGCGGGCAGCACCTTTTCCATATCCAGCAGCTTAACCTTTTTGCGGGAAAGATAGCGGATCAGCCGCTCCTGCTCCGATACGCGCAAGGGCCGCCCGCCGGCGATGCTCAATAATACGCCCTCCGGCTCATAGTCCAGGCGGAAATCGATTTCCGTCAGCTCCCGTTCGTCCTGCTCCTGCGGATCTGCCTGTTGCGGCGTTTCCTCGGGCTCGCGCGGCGCGGAAATATCGACCGCCTCTTTTGCCGCGGCCTCTTCCTGCGCTGCCTGCTCGCGCCCGGCGCCTTTGTTCGATCGGAATAGCTTCATGACCTGCCACCTCCGTTCCATATGGTCTGTCTGAAATGCATTGACTGTATATGCAAATACGCGAATTGCCGTTCAATATTTATATATTATCGTATATGTATGCCCCTTGCCTTAACCGCCCTGCTGGATATAGCCCTCCAGCTCCGTGCGTATTTTGAGCAGCGCCCGGGAATGGATCTGGGAAACCCGCGCCGGGGTAACCTGCATCAATTGGGCAATGTCCTTAAGCATCAGCTCTTCGTAATAATAGAGGGTAATAACCTGCCTTTCATTGGGGGATAAGCGGGCGATGGCCGCCATCAGCATCTTTTTGAACTCCTGTTTTTCCAGCTGGCGCTGGGGGCCTTCCTCTTCGTTTTCGGGCAGCAGGTTCTCCACGGAAGCGCCGCTGCCCGAGCCGCTGTTCAAGATGGCTTCAAAGTGAACCATGTTGAACATATAGGCTTTTTCGAGGGCCGCGCGCACCTGCAATACATCCAGCCCCAGGGCTTCGGCCACCTTTTCCTCGCCTACGTCATCCTGCTCGTAACCCAGCGTTTCGTATGCCTGGCCGATCTGCTTGATGCGGCTCCTAAGGCTGGCCGACGCCCAATCCTGCTTGCGCATGTTGTCGATGATCTCGCCGCGGATGCGCTTGGCCGCGTAAGAATCGAAGCGGATGCCGCGCTCGGGGAGGAATTTATCCACGGCGTCGATCAGGCCCAGCACCCCGTAGCCGACCAGATCGTCATAGTTGGTATGGGCGCTATAGAGGGGCATCAGGCGGCCGGCTATGCCGCGCACCAAAAAGAGATAGTGCAAAACCAGCTTGTTTTTGTTTTCCACGGAGCGGTCCTTCTGGAATTGGCGCCACAGGTCCTGCGCCTGCTCGTGGGCCAGGTTCAAGCGCTCCTCCATATGCTCTCCTCCTTCTTGATCATATCACAACCGCTTGCAGCCGCCTAGCCTGCTCATTCAACAGGAATTCGTGCAGCAGGGGCTGCAGCTGCGGATCGATCAGCATGAAATGGGCACGGTATCCGGCGCCGCCGTCCAGATCCTCGCAGCGGGCCAGCACGGCCCGTATCACCAGCTCCTTTTCGCCCAGCGCAAAGGAGCAATCCGCAAAGGCGCCCTGCGGCAAGGGCTTGTGCACCATCATGCTGGCTTCCGATTCGGATAGGGCGTACAAAAACGCCTGGTCCTCCAGCAACACCTTCTCGGGCAGGTAGGGGTCGTATACTTTGAGGGAACACCACTCGTGCATGGCCATTTGGTTGAGTCCGGGCCAAATATACATGGAGCCCCCGGGGATCAGGCGGAAGAGATCCTGACGCCCCAGGCCCCGGCCCCTGCCTTCCTCATAGCGCAGCACCGCAAAGAGGGTGCGCTCATCGGGCAGGATCTGCACGAGGCAGGCAGTTTGGTGGTGAAAGGGCGGTTGCCAGCTTTCCTCCAGCGCACCCAGCAGCAGGTGCTCGGGCCGCCGCTCCAGGATCTCCTTCTCCAAGCGCTTGCCGTTCACGAAGAGGGATACTACAGCGCCCGCGGCCAGCTCGGTTTTTGCCGGGAGGGCCCGGCTCTGATTGTTACTTTCCATATCGCATCGCTATCTTTTCAAAAAATCCAGGCAACCCGCCGGAGGAGCG
>CAZAZI010000183.1:0-4423 GCA_964489575.1 uncultured Oscillospiraceae bacterium
TAAGTGAGTCATTTTTTCTTTTATTTATATCTATTCCAATATTTTTGTCTGCTGCTTCAATAAGGAATATTGAAATTTTAAAAAATGTTTTATTAAAGATATCTTTTATCATTCTAATAATAGGTGTTTTTATATTCTTATATATACTAACGGGTAAAGTAGATTTCACAGTTTATAATATGGCTCTTTCTTACTATTTATTATTACCAACATTGGTATTTATATATCAAGAAAAAAGCATCTATAAATTGTTATCAGTTCTGAGTCTATTAATTATATTGCTATTGGGTTCAAGAGGTCCATTTATTATCGCATTATTTTATTATGCAACTATATTTTTATTAAACACTAAATTTAATTCACTTAAAAGTTATATCTCAATTATCCTTCTAATTTCCATTTCTTTGTTCATAATCAATATAGACACAGGGGCTTTATTAAACTTTGTGGAAAGCGTTTTGGGTATTAATTCTAGGACGTTGAGCTTATTGATAAGTGGAGAAATTGATTACGATGCTGGTAGGAATGAAATTACGAAAACAGTTATAGATAATATTTTAAATAGTAATGCTTGGGGATTCGGAATTTATGGGGATAGGCCTTTATTAGATGGAACTTATGCACATAATATTTTTTTAGAAGTATTGATTGATTTCGGTTTAGTTTTAGGCACCCTAATATTACTCCTATTTATTGTATTCATGATTAAAGTGTTTCTATCATATAAGGATAAAACTTTGTTCTTATTATTTCTATCATTGGGTTTTCTACCATTATTAGCATCAGGTTCTTACTTAAAGAGTATTGAGTTTAGTATTTTAATTGGTTTTTTAATCTTAACAAAAAAACAAAAAAATGGATGTAAAAGTTTGCCACTTCACAACAGCACACAGCATTAACGATAATAGAATATTTACTAAGCAATGCGTAAGCCTTGCTGCAAATGGATTTGATGTTACTTTAATTGCTTTTGGTGATGAAGAGTTTGAAGATGTGAAGAATCGAGTCAAGCGCATTTCTCTAAATTTACCTGTAAAGAACCGTATTGAGCGTTTTGTAAAACGGTCTAAAGTTATCTATAATAAATTATTAGAAGTAAATGCAGATATTTATCAATTACATGATCCTGAATTATTACCTGTCGGTTTAAAACTAAAAAAAAGAGGGAAAAAAGTAATATTTGACAGTCACGAATTTTATGAACTTCAGATAAGGCATAAAGAATATATTCCTAAATTATTAAGAAACTTTATTTCAATTTTATATAAGAAATATGAAACTTATGTATGTAAAAGGATTGACGCAGTAATTCAGATTTGCACTCTAAATGGGAAAGATTATTTTAGAGGGAGAGCCAAAAAGACAGTTTTTATAAGAAATGTATCTTTATTTAAAGAAAGTAAGAATTGTAATATAAGTTCTTATAGCAATAGAAACTCAGTAGTGTTAATGGGTACTTTGAGTTACGACAGAGGAATTACACATATTATAAAAGCTTGTGCTAAAGTTCAGATTCCATTAATTTTAGCAGGTAATTTTGTTACTGAAGATTATAAAAAAGAAGTGGAATCAATGGAGGAATATTCTATTGTTGATTATAGAGGATATGTCAACTACAGTGAATTAAATGTTTTATTTGATAAGTGTTTTGCGGGTTTATCAACTGGTTTAAAACTTGGACAATCACCTTTATTGGATACAATGCCAACAAAGGCTTATGATTTTATGGCTGCAGGCTTACCATTTATTATCTCTAACACGAAATTTAAAGTTGAAACAATTGAAGAATATGATATGGGTCTTACTGTTGAGCCAGATAATGTTACAGAAATAGCAGAGGCAATAAAGTTTCTCAGAGACAATAAAGATATAGCTAAACAAAAAGGTGAAAATGGTAGGAGAGCTTTTGAAAATGAATTTAATTGGCTAATCGAAGAAAAAAAATTAATTGAGTTGTATAATACATTGTAAATAAATATGAGAAAAAAAAATTATATTAGTATTAGCACCTCACGCCGATGACGGAGAGTTCGGTTGTGGTGGCAGTATTGCTAGATTTATAGAAGAGGGTGCGGTAGTATATTACGCAGCTTTTTCCTTAGCAGAAGAATCTGTTCCTGAAGGTTTACCAAAAGATGTTTTACAAACGGAGCTTTATGCCGCAACAAATGTTTTAAATATACCACGTGATAACATACTTATCTACCGTTATCCTGTTCGCAAGTTATCTTATCATCGTCAAGAGATTCTCGAGGATTTAGTGAAATTAAATAAAAAGCTAAACCCTGATATAGTTTTCACTCCTTCAAAACATGATATTCACCAAGATCACTCCACCGTAACAAATGAAGCCCTAAGGGCTTTTAAATCTACTTCAATATTAGGTTATGAGCTTCCTTGGAATAATTTCATTTTTGAGAATACTTGTTTTATACATTTGGAAGAAAGGTATTTAGATAAAAAATTAAAATCACTGAAATGTTATCAATCGCAAATAGGAAGAAATTATTCTAGTCAAGAATACATTAAGGGCTTAGCACTTACTAGAGGAATTCAAGTGGGAGGTAAATATGCAGAAACGTTTAATCTTATAAGATGGATAATGTAGTTATGTATAGCGTTATTGCACTTAAGCAACAATTTTTAGAAAAACACATAGAACAATTTGTTAAGATAGTTCGACAAGTAGATTTTCAATATTGGAGTAAAGAAAATTTCATGCTACCATTACCCGGAAAATGGGAGGTGAGTTTTGTAGCTGTTGAATCGAGAAATACTGATAAAATTGTAGGGTTTATTATATGTTCCATAAAAAATGGTGGTATTTTGTATGAACATAAATTATTCGTTGACTCAGATTACAGAAATCAAGGAATAGGTAAAATGCTATTATATGCATCTTTATCTAAAGCAAAAAAAATGGAAATAGAAACAATATCATTAAACGTATACGAGGAAAGTGAAAATGCACGCAATTTATATGAAGGTTTAGGATTTATTAAAACATCTCAAACCATTGACAATATTGGTCTTCGGTTTTTACTTAAAGGGGATATTGATGCGATTTTAAAAAAATTAAGAAAATGAAGAGAAAGATAAGAAGTATAATATTAACGGCTGTAGGTGCTCCAGGTGGACCTACAATAATAGAGGCATTAAGAGAAGATGAATCCTTACATATTATTGGTACAGATATGCGTAGTGAAGTTCCAGCTAAATATATGGTGGATGAATTCATTCAAATACCTCCAGGAAGAAGTGAAGAATTTATTCCATTTATGTTGAACCTCGTAAAAGAGAAGAATGTCTCTGTTATTTTACCACTTGCGACTTTTGAATTGGATAGTCTTGCTGAACATAAGGAATTGTTTGAAAATAAAGGTTGTAATATTTGTGTTTCAGATTTTAACTCCTTGAATATAGCAAATAATAAATATAAGTTATATGAAACTCTTAAAGACACAGAATTTGTTCCCAAATACTATTTGCCTTCATCTGTTGAAGAATTTGAAAAGTGTGCAACAGAGTTAGGCTACCCAGAGAAAAAAATCGTTATGCGTCCTACTGTCAGTCACGGAAGTATTGGTCTGAGAATTATTTCTAATGAAATTAACAAGTTGGATATATTACTAAATCATAAACCTACAAACATATTTTCAGATTATCAAAGCATTATTGAAACATTGAAAATGGCAGATAAATTTCCAGAAATTGTATTAACCGAATATTTACCCAACAAAGAATATGGTATAGATTTAGTTTTTGATCCTACAAATAATAAATTGCTTAAGACATTTATAAGAGATAATGGTAGCGTAAGTCTAAGTGAAATAAGCGGAGGGAAGTCTATTAAAACAGATATGTTTGATGATATAATAAAAGCTGTTTCGGAGAAACTCAAGCTTTCTTATTCTATAAATATCGATATTAAGTTTGATGAAAACAATAAACCAAAGATATTAGAAATAAATCCACGTCTTCCTGCTACTTCATACTTAGCTTATAAAGCAGGATTTAATATGGCTTTAGATTCAATTCATTTAGCATTAGGAAAGTCTTTGAAGCATAATAAAATTAAAGACAATCTAAGTATTTTTTCTTATAGGGGATTTATGGTTGTAGAGGGAAATAATAGTATCATATAAACTGCCAATTGTATATAAATTATCGCATCTATATTATATTATGTAGATTTACTGACTGTAAATTGCTTTAGAAACTATATCATTTTTATAAAAAACAACTATGATACTTTTTTATATTTCTAAGTATGTTGCTACACCCCTGTATTATGGTGGCGATAGAAAATATACTTTATCTAAATACATGAATCATTTAAATGAAAAAGTCACTCTGATTTTCAGCCGTTCGAATGGGCGTAAACATAAATCTACTTGGAAGCTTTTTAAAAATGAAAATGTTG
>CAZAZI010000184.1:0-4413 GCA_964489575.1 uncultured Oscillospiraceae bacterium
AATAATAGCCTGCCTCGCGTTTCAGGCGAGCAGGGCGGCGACCGCACCGGCGGCGACCGGGAGGAAGGCCCTCCGCTTGGCGGCGGCATAACGCTTCCCCCGTGGGAGAATACGCCGCCCGAAAGTATTGTAACGCCTACGCCCGCACCCAGCCCAACGCCGCAAAAAGCGGAGCGGCAAAGCAATAAGCCTGCCGCGCCCCCCAGCGCAACGCCCGCGGTCAGCCCTGCCCCTGCGCCCTCGGCCCCTGCGCCCCAGCGTACGGAGGAAAGCGACGAAGCGATCGCGGCCATGCGGCAGCCCCCAAATACGCCATCCCCGCCAAGCATCACCGTTGTGGACGGGCATGAAGGGCAGGAGCAATACGCCGATTCGTGGTTGCCTGTTTTGCTTACGGGCTTGATCGGCCTTGCAGCTGCGGCTGCTTTCCTTTTATGGATGCACAAAAAAGGAGGCCGCCGCCATGAGGTATGAAAAGGGCAAACGGCTTTTCCCTCTCGCGGCGCTGCTGCTTGCGGTGGTTTTTGCCGCCTCGTCTTTGTTCTATCTACTCTATCAAACGGATAACAAATACACCGCAAAAGGGCCGCAACCCCAAAACGGCCTGCTGACGCTTACGGAAAGCGCGCTTGTGGAGCATCCCGTTGTGTTTCTGGTGCGGGATTGGGAAATTTACAGGGACAAGCTGCTTGCGCCCGATGATTTTATGGAAAACACGCCCGCCTTTGACGAGCTTGTTTATATTGGCCAATACGGCGGCTTCGAGGGGAGCGCAAAAGGAAATGCAAGCCCTCGCAATCCACATGGCAGCGCCACTTACCGGCTGCACATTTCTTTGCCGGACGAAATGAAAAGCTATATGCTTGAACTGCCGGAAATTTACTCGGCTTACCGGCTTTACCTAAACGGTGCGCTTATACGGGAAATGGGCGATCCGAACCCGCAAGGCTACCGCGCCGAAACGGGCATATCCTCCGTAACGGTACAGGCGGCGGGAGAGCTTGAAATTTTGCTTGCGGTTTCCGATTACAGCCATTTTTACAGCGGAATGGTGTATCCGCCCGCCTTTGGCGAGCCTTCGGCTGTTGCGGATATGTTGAATGGGCGATTAGCCTTGCGCACGCTTGCCTGCGCCATATCGCTGTGCATCGGCATTCTATATTTGCTGCTCGGGCTGTTCGGCGGTATGCGAAAAGAAAAAGGCAAGGCCCTTCCGTTGCTATACGCGGCGCTTTGCTTTGCCTACACGCTATATATTTGCTATCCTGTAGTCAAAACGCTGTTTTGGGGCGGGCACTTCCTATACCGGATGGAGACATTTTCCTATTGCGCCATGCTTTTGCTCGTTTTGTGGATACAGGACGATCTCGCGGGCACGGAACGGCGGTGGACGAGCATATTTGCCGCCTTTGGCGTGTTTACCTGCGCCGTGGCGATTGCCGCGCCCCTCTTGATGGGTAGCAGCCTAAACCTTATGATGGCCTATTCCCGCTTGATCGGGCTCTACACATGGGTATGCGCCGCCTATCTCACCTTAGGCGCGGTGTGGTCGCTTTACCAGGGGAAAACGCATGGTAGGTTGATCCTCACGGGCATGATGGTGTTTGACGCGGCGCTTGTGATGGACAGGCTGTTTCCACTTTTTGAACCAATTCGCTTCGGCTGGTTTGCGGAGCTTGCGGGTGGCGTGCTGGTGTTGTGTATCGGCATTGCTATGGCGCGGGAGATCGCAGAGCGGCTTCACCTGCAGCAGGCGGTGGAAGCGAGGGCGCAAAGTGTTCTGAAAATGCTGGAGGTGCAGCGGGCCTATCACCCCGTTTTGCTTGAAAAGGAGCAGGAGGTAAGAGCCGCCCGCCACGATTTGCGCCACCACATCAGCATGCTTCGGGAACTTATGGAAAACGGGGATATGGCAGGGCTTCGCGCTTACCTTGATGCCTACGGCGACAAACGCATCCCTACCGCGCCCCTTTCCTACTGTCGCCATTATGTCACCGACATGCTCCTTCGGATGTACGCGGGGCTTGCCGCTCAGCAGGATACGGCCTTCCGGGTGGAGGCCAAGCTGCCCGAAACGCTTTCTACAAACGATGTGGATCTGTGCGTAATCCTTTCCAACCTTTTAGAAAATGCGCTGGAAGCTTCGGCGCTCCTACCCGCCGAGCGGCGTGATATCCTTGTGCGGATAGGCCGCAAGCATGGCCGCCTCGTTCTTCTCGTTGAGAACCGCTTTGACGGCCAAGTGAAAACGGAAAACGGGCGCTTTTTCTCACGCAAGCAAAACCGCGAGGGCATTGGCATAGCTTCTGTGTGGGCCGTAGCCCAAGGCTGTGGCGGCAGCGCAAATTTCTATGCCGAGGGTGATGTTTTTTACAGCGAGGTCTTTCTTCCCGAGCGGCAAGAAACAAAAAACACGGAGGGGGTGGAAGCGTGAGGATCGCCATTTGTGAAGATAGGAAAGAGGACGCCGAGAAGCTGCAAACGCTTCTTAACCGCTATTTGCAAACGCAGGGCTTTGTTGCCTATGTGGATTTCTTTGAGAGCGGCGAAGCTTTTTTAGCCGCGTTCCACCCGGGGAAATACCAAATCGTTTTTATGGATATCTTCA
Organism: uncultured Oscillospiraceae bacterium; assembly: GCA_964489575.1. GTDB lineage: Bacteria > Bacillota > Clostridia > Christensenellales > CAG-138 > Pelethousia. Next base: position 2,609 of record CAZAZI010000184.1, read on the forward strand.
TGGCTCCCCATGGGCTTAACGGCATGGATACCGCCGAAAAGCTCCACGCCGAAGATGAAGAAGCCGCAATCATCTTCACCACCACCAGCGAGGACTATGGCATAGCGGGCTATAACGTGGCGCTGTACTACATTGTAAAGCCCGTGTCTGAGGCCGACTTTTTGCGTGCCATGAAAAAATGCCGCGCCAAGATGGAACGCTACGGCAAGGCCGTTGAAATCACGGTGAACCGCCAGCCAATCACCTTGCGGCTCTGCGATATTCTATATGTGGAAGCACAAAGAAAAAACTGTATCTTTATGACTACCGGCGGCGCTCTTTGTTCAAACATGGTTTTTGATACGCTTGCCGGTAGGCTGTCTGAGTTGCCTTTTCTGCGCTGTCACCGCAGCTACATCGTTAACCTTGCGCACGTGCGCGACCTTTGCGATATGGATTTTATCACGGGCGCAGACTATAAGGTGCCTATAAGCAGGAGCTTTTTTCCCGATGTGCAAAAGCAATTCCAACGGTTTTTGAAGGACGAGCTAAAAGGGGTAACGCTGTAACGGTAAATTGACTGGCAAGCAGGGCAAAGCATGAAAGTGATGGGTGGCTTCGCCGCCCGCTTTTCTAACTGCCCATATTCCAACAGGCCGTTTTCCTGCAAATATTGAAAGGTTTCGGCCATTTATTTTAGGTTGTGAATTTACGCCCACTCTTGTGCGGCGCTTCACGCCTTGCGGTTGGCAAGATGGCGCAGCCCTCCATGATGGCTTGAATATCCTCCGGGCCGTAGCCCTTGCCAAAAGGGAAGATCTCAATCAGGGCTTTTTGTTGCTTTCCTTAACTTTCCGGTTCAGCAGCACCGGCTGGATCCTCGGGGCCGGCAGGATCAGCGGTCTCAGTAGATCCGGCAAGGCCAACAGAATCCTCAGGGCTAGCAGGGTCAGTGGCCCCAGTAGAATCGGCAGGGCCAGGATCTTCGGGATCAGCAGAGCCAGCGACCCCTGTAGCATCGGCAGGATTGACGGGACCTTCGGGGCCAGCAGGATCAGCGGCCCTAGTAGCATCGGCAGGATTGACAGGATCTTCGGGGTTGGTAGGGGGGTCAGCGACCCCTGTAGCATCGGCAGGATCTTCGGGGCTAACAGGGCCGGCGACCCCAGTAGCATCGGCAGGGCTGACGGGACCTTCGGGAGCGGCAGAGTCAGTGGCCCCTGTAGCATTGACAGGGCTGGCGGGAGCTTCGGGGCCGGCAGGATCAGCGGCCCCAGTAGCACCGGCAGGGCTGGCGGGACCTTCGGGGCCGGCAGCAGGGTCGGGAGCACCAGCTCCTGTTGCTCCTTGAGGGCTGGCGGGGTCCGGGTTGCCCTGCACTCCTTGAGGACCTTCCGTGCCTTGGTAGCCCATAGGGCCACGCGGATCCACTACACCGACCGCGCATTGCGGGCCGGAAGGACCCGGCGGGCACAAACAGCCACAGGGGCCACAGGGGCCACAAGGCCAGCGGCAACTGACCGGGCACCAGCCGCATCCGTACCCCTCGTTCCTTCTATATTCGCATCCGCGTTCATCATAGTTGTTTTGCATATTACAATATCCCTTTCTGCAAATAAGCATAATTTGATAGGTCTAAATATAGCGAACCAGCTTCATGCTTTTGATATCGCAGTGATCGGAGTCTTTCACCCATGGCATATGCTTGGCTCCGTCATCATCAATGCATGGATGGAGCTTCACCCAGAGAACAAGACGTTGCGCCGCATCATCACTCTCCTACTGGATGACAGACGCATTTGGGGAGCAGAATACACGAAGCTACA
>CAZAZI010000185.1:0-4351 GCA_964489575.1 uncultured Oscillospiraceae bacterium
CATCAGCGATATCCTGGCCGTGGCGAAAGAAAAGGGCGAGCCGCCCTTCATCATTTTGCTCGACGGCGTGGAGGATCCGCATAACCTGGGCTCCATATTGCGCAGCGCGGAGTGTGCGGGCGCGCATGGGGTCATCATCCCCAAGCGCCGCAGCGCCGGGGTCACGGCAGCGGCCTGCAAGGCCTCAGCCGGGGCTGTGGAATATGTCAAAGTGGCCCGGGTTAGCAACCTGGTTGGCGCGATGGAGCGAATCAAAGACGAGGGCGTTTGGCTTTTCGGCGCGGATATGGCGGGCAAGCCTATGGCGGAGGCGGATATGAAGGGCGCTGTCGGCCTGGTCATCGGCGGCGAGGGCAGCGGCCTAAGCCAGCTGGTGCGGGAAAAGTGCGATTTCCTGGTAACCATCCCCATGTTCGGGCATCTGGATTCTCTCAACGCGGCTGTGGCCGCAGCCATCCTCATGTTTGAAAAGAAAAGGCAAGGTTAGCGCATGGAAGCCCTCTCTCAATTGCCCGATGAAGCGCTGGCCCTCGCCGCCCAAACCGGGGAGCCGGATGCGGCGGAGCTGCTTTGCGAGCGCTATAAGGACATGGTCCGCATGATGGCCCGGCCCTATTTTCTCTTGGGCGGGGATCGGGACGACCTTTTGCAGGAGGGCATGATTGGCCTCTATAAGGCCATCCAGCACTACAAGGCCGGGCATAACGCCGCTTTCCGCTCCTTTGCGGAGCTGTGCGTAGGCCGCCAAATCATCAGCGCCATCACCATGGCCGCGCGCAACAAGCACCAGCCGCTCAACAGCTATATCTCCCTCTATGGAGACCCGGCCGGCCCTTCAGAGGGTGGCCCCGGCCTGATCGACTTGCTGAAGCTTCCCGCGGCTGAGGACCCCGAGGAGACCCTCCTGCACAAGGAGGCGGAGCTGGATATGCGCCGCAGGCTGGACGAGTTGCTCTCCCCCTTTGAGAAGCGGGTGGTCGACCTCTTCCTTAGCGGCCTAAGCTACCAGCAGATCGGCCAGGCCCTCTCCTGCGGCCGCAAGAGCGTGGATAACGCCCTGCAACGGGTGAAAAAAAAGCTGGTGAATTGATTCATGTATAGCAAAAGGCCCCGGTGAAAACCCGGGGCCTTTGATATGTTCGCTTTACGCGGCGGGTGTAGCCGAAGCGCCGTAGAGGGTGCTCACGGGGTTTACCTGCTTGAGGAAGAAATAGAGGCGGGACTGGGCGTTCTCGACGTTGCTGTCGGAATTATCGCCGCAGGTGTAGATGGTCATAAGCTGATCCTGGGGGGTAGCGGTCACGCCAAAGTCATAATCGCTGCGCTCGATCTGATAGTCGATCCATTTCTTGATCTCCGCCTCGCCCGCAGGGCCGTAATTGGTGCCCTTCTCCGTATACCAAGTGTTGTAAACCAGGGTTCTTGTGGTCTCCTTGGCGTCTGTCTCGTACATGGCGAAGATCTCCCATTGGGCGTCGATGCCAAAAGCGGAGACATCCCAGGTGCGGCCTTCCGGCGTGGAGAAATCGGGCAGGGCGGCCTTATCCAGCGTGGCGTTGCACTTTTTGTATGCGCAGTTGGTTTTGCCCATATTCACTTCCTGCACGTGGTGCAGCTCGTGGAACATGGTTTTGCTCACGCGGGCGTTATGCGCGGTAATTACGATGTTTTGAGTAAGCTCACCCTCGTGGGTGTAAACCGCGCCGGACTCGATCCCTTTCTTCTCCTCGTTATGGCTGGCATAAAACCAACCGTCGGCATACAGGATGCCCTTGTCGATGTTGGTGCCGGGGATGGCGATCCAGCCGATGGCGTCGCTGTTTTCGGCCTTAAGGGCGGCGAGCTTATCCGTATAGGGAGAAACATAGGCCGGCGCGGGCTCCGGGGTCGGCTCCGGGGCGGGCATGGCCGAGGGAGCTGCGGGCGCCTCGGTAGGAATGGGCGCTGGAATGGCAACCTGCTCGGCTTCGCCGCTGCAGCCGATGGCCAACAGGGCCGTGAGGGCGAGTAGGATGGCGGCGACTTTCTTTAGCATTGTACCTTCCTTCCTGCTAAGGCGCATACGCGCTTGTAGCTTAGGCTGCGGGCGTATCCGCCGTTGTAGCGCCGTAGAGGGTGCTCACGGGGTTCACCTGCTTAAGGAAAAAATACAGGCGGGAGGTCGCGTTATCGGAATCATGGTTATCGCCGCAGGTATAAATGGTCAGGAACTGATCCTGCGCGGTAGCCGTTACGCCAAAATCATAATCGCTGCGGCCGATCTGGTACTCGATCCACTCGGTGATCTCAGCGTCGTTCTTGGGTGTGAAGGCATACTTGGTGGTGGGGAACCAGGTGTTGTAATAAAGGGTTTTCTCGGGCTCCTTAGCATCTACCTCGTACATGGCAAAGATCTCCCACTCGGCGGCGATGCCGTAGGCGGAGATATCCCAGGTGCGGCCTTCCGGCGTGGAGAAATCGGGCAGGGCGGCCTTATCCAGCGTGGCGTTGCACTTTTTGTATGCGCAGTTGGTTTTGCCCATATTCACTTCCTGCACGTGGTGCAGCTCGTGGAACATGGTTTTGCTCACGCGGGAGTTATGCGCGGTGATTACGATATTCTGGGTGAGGGCGCTATAGTGGGAATAGACCGCGCCGGATTCGACTTCTTTCTTTTCCTCGTTATGGTTGGCATAGAACCATTTGTCCGCATACAGGATGCCTTTATCGATGTTGGTGCCGGGAATGGCGATCCAACCGATGGCGTCGCTGTTTTTAGCCTGCAGGGCAGCAAGCTTCTCCGTATAGGGGGAGGCATATTCCGGCGTGGGCTCGGGGGTGGGCTCCGCCGAGGGGGCGGCGCTGGGGGTAGCGGCTGTAGGGGTCTGTGTGGCTGTGGGCATTTCAATAACTACCTGCTCGGTTTCGCCGCCGCCGCAGCCAACGGCCAGCAGGGCCGTCAGAGCCAGCAGGATGGCGATGATTTTTTTCTGCATTGTATTTCCTCCTGTAAAAGGCAATTGGATTCGGGTATTTTTCTACCGTGTATCATACCATAAAAGGCCGCGCCATTAAAAGGCGAACCGGGCTTTTTCATAATATGTTCATATTTTTCCAATCGGCGCGCCTTATTTGGCCTGGGGCTTCATGGTGGGGAAGAGCAGAACGTCGCGGATGGTGGCGCTATCCGTCAGCAGCATCACCAGCCTGTCGATGCCGATGCCGATGCCGCCGGTGGGGGGCATGCCATATTCCAGCGCCGTGCAGAAATCCTCGTCGATCATCATGGCCTCGTCGTCGCCCTTGGCCCGCTCCAGCGCCTGCTGCATAAAGCGCTCGCGCTGGTCGATGGGATCATTAAGCTCGCTGAAAGCGTTGGCGTATTCGTGCCCGGCGATGAACAGCTCGAAGCGCTCCGTTACATGCGGCGCGCCTGGCTTGCGCTTGGAAAGGGGGGATATTTCGACCGGGTAGTCGATGATGAAGGTTGGCTGGATCAGGCTATCTTCCACAAAGGCATCGAAGGCTTCGGCCAATACCTTGCCCCGGGTGGCCGCCTTATCCTCGATTCCGAGGCCCAGGGATTTGGCCAGGGCGCGGGCTTCTTCATCGCTTGCGCAGGCGTAAAAATCCGCCCCGGTCTTTTGCTTGACAGCCTCGTTCATAGAGACGCGGGCAAAGGGGGCCGTGAGGTCGATCTCGTTGCCCTGGTAGGTGATGCGGGTATCGCCGTTGACCACCTTGCAGCAATGGGAGATCAGATCCTCCGAAAGGGCCATCATGCCGTTATAGTCCGTATAGGCCTGATACAGCTCGATGGTAGTGAATTCGGGGTTGTGCGTGGCGTCCATGCCCTCGTTGCGGAAGATCCGGCCGATCTCGTACACCCGCTCCAAACCGCCCACGATGCACATCTTTAAATGCAGCTCCGTAGCGATGCGCAGGTACATATCAAGATCGAGCGCGTTGTGGTGGGTGGTAAAGGGCCGGGCCGTGGCGCCGCTGGCCGTGGTATTAAGCACCGGCGTCTCCACCTCGATAAAGCCTTGCGCGTTAAGCCGATTGCGGATTTCCGCGATGATGCGGCTGCGTTTGATAAAGGTGCCGCGCACCTCGGGATTGACGATCAGGTCGACAAAGCGCTGGCGGTAGCGCAGCTCCGGGTCCTTGAGGCCGTGGAATTTTTCAGGCAGGGGCCGCAGGGATTTTGAAAGCAGAGTGATGGAGGTGGCGTGGATGGAGACCTCGCCTGTGCGGGTCTTGAATACGGTGCCGACAACGCCCAGGATATCGCCGATGTCATAGGCTTTAAAGGCGGCGTAGGCATCCTCGCCCAGGTCGTCCCGCCGGGCGTATATCTGGATGCCGCCCT
>CAZAZI010000186.1:0-4327 GCA_964489575.1 uncultured Oscillospiraceae bacterium
CCGTGTATTACCTCATCATCTTCGCCATCGTGATGGCCATCGGCGCGTTCTTCGTTAAGCCCCAAAAGGCCGCTTAACCGCCGCGCCCGCAAGCAAACAAAAGGCGCCGGTCAATCCGGCGCCCTTTTCTTTATAAAATCGCTACTTTTTATTATTCAGCTCCCGCATTATGCCGATTATATAGGTTAGTGCCTGGTCATCCAGCTTGCGGGCCTGCTCCGTCAGCTCCCGCAGCTTTTCCGGGCAAGCGTTGCCCTCGTCAAAAAACTCCTGCGGGGTTATATGAAGGTATTCGCAGATGTAGAAAAGCCCTTGCAGGGAAGGCAATGCTTTCTTATTCTCAATTTGGTTAATGTAGCTGCCGTTTTGCCCTAAGGAGAGAGACATATCCCGCGCAGAAACGCCCTTTTGCGTTCGCAGCTGGACAATACGGTTTTGCGTAAAATCTTCGTACATCGCGCACCATCCCTTCCACGCACTATTCTATCTTTCATATGGTGCAGTTATGCGATATTTACTCTTCTTTGTCGGTTGACGTGCAGTATTAAATCCTATACTATAAATTATATGTAGCTTTCTATCCCAAATATGAAATGGAGTGTACAGCTATGAAAGAATTGACCTGTTGTGCGACCGGGCACCGGGATGTGCCGGTAAAAGATGTGGAGTTTGTGAAGAAGGAGCTTAAACGCGAGATCGAACAGGCGATCGAGGATGGGTATACGCGCTTCATCTCCGGCTTTGCCAATGGGGTGGATCTTTATTTTGCCCAGATCGTGGCGGAGGCGCGCCGCAAGCACCCGCACCTGCGCCTGGAGGCCGCCATTCCCTACCGCAAGCGGCTCTTCGATCTGCTGGATGATCCCGAGGCCAAGCCGCTGCTGCTCTCCTGTACGGATATCAGCATTCATGCGGAAAAATATATGCGCAATGTTTTTGCCGAGCGCAACCGCTATATGGTAACCGCTGCGGATCGCATCATTGCCGTGTACGATGGGCGGCAAAACGGCGGCACGCTCTTTACCCTGCGGTTGGCCCGCTCCCTGCAAAAGGATGTGCACCGCATCACCATTAGCCGCAACATAGCGCCCGTGGCCACGCTATCGCCCGCGCAAAAGCTGCAATCGGCCGAATGAGCATAAGGATATACACAGGCCCGGCGCATTGCTCTGCGCCGGGCCGTTTGTTTGGCGTCGTTCTGATCGTAAGGTGGGATGCCTTTTACAAAAGCGGTATGTGGCCCTAGATTCCCTAAGCGGGCCACTTTATTTTTGGTCGAATGGGAAAAGAAGTTTAGAGGGGCCCCCGGGCCCCTCTACCCCGGCTGGGGGAAACCTTTCCCCCCGTCCCCTCGGAACGCAGTTCAGGCGCGAGCCTTGTATGTTCCGTGCCCGAATGTATCGTGGCTCGGCGGGCCCCCGGCAAGCTATGTCCGCCACCTTGCAACTGTGTAATAGGCGCCGTGGGCAACCCGCTCGCCCCTCTACGCTGCGCCTTGTTATCTCCTTTTTTGGGTTTGCGGTAGGCAGGCGTTTTGCATAGGGCAGCGCCTTTCATCCCTCCGTCTGCTCAAGGTCGATGGCGAACAGGCCGCCCGCGCCACCGCTGTGCAGGAAGAGGATGTTTTCGCTCTCGTTGAAATAGCCCTGCCCGCACAATTCGAGGAAGCCCGCGAAGGTTTTTCCCGTATAAACCGGGTCGAGGATCAGGCCCTCCTTTTGCGCCATAAGCCGCAGGGCGGCCACGCCGGCGGCGGAGGGGATGGCGTAGCCCGCGCCATAGCAATCGTAGAGGTTGATGCCCGCAGGAGAAATACGGGTGCTGCATTGCAGCAATTCCAGCGCGCCATTGACCAGGTCGGCCACGATGGGCGCGAAATCCTCGGGGTCAACCACAATGCCGGTTACCCGGGTAGCAGGCGCATAGAGCATAGCCCCCAGCACCATGCCCGCCATGGTGCCGCCGGAGCCTGTGCAGCAAATGATATCATCAAACGCCAGGCCCAGGGCCGCGGCCTGCTCCTTTGCTTCCTGCACGCAAAGGGCATAGCCCAGCGAGCCGAGGGGAACGGAGCCGCCCACGGGCACGCAATAGGGATTATGCCCCTGTGCCCGCAGCGCGGCGCTTAAGCGCTTCATCTCGGCATATACGTCGTCGTAATCGTCCGTATCCACAAAGCGCACATCCGCGCCCAAGATGTCGTTGAGCAGCTGATTGCCCTTCTTTTCCCACACGCCGCGCTTTTTAAGCACCAATATGCTGTTTAACCCCATGCGGCCGCAGCAGGCCGCGGTGAGCATAGCGTGGTTGCTCTGCGCGCCGCCGGTGGTAAGGATGGTGTCGCAACCCCTGGCCAAGGCGTCCGCCAGCAGGAATTCCAGTTTGCGTACCTTGTTGCCGCCCAGAGCGACGCCGGTCAGGTCATCCCGCTTGACATAAACGTTCTTACCTACCAGGGCGCTGATGTTGGGCAGGCGGTGTAAGGGCGTGGGCAATTGCGCCAAATGCAGGCGCGGAAAGGAAGATATCTCTTTCACGGCGCTCTCCTCCTCGTAATAGGCATCGTATAGATGCCATTATTATAGCGGAAAAACGCTGCCCGCGTAAAGGAAGCTTTCGGCCAAATCGGCCCGGTAGTCAAGATCACCCGGCCGCAGGCTGCCAAGGGCCACCCGGCCCACGCTGCCGGAAGCGTGGATATAACGCCCGCCGCCGAGATAAAGGGCGATATGCCCCGGGAAATACAGCAGGTCGCCAATTTGCAGCTGGGATCGCGGTATCTCGCGCACGGGATAGCCTTCCTCCAGGCGGGCATTGCGGTAGATGGCCACGCCGCAAAGCAAATAGGCCGCGTGGCACAGGCCGCTGCAATCGAGGCCCGCGGGCGTGCGGCCGCCCCAGCGGTATTGGCATCCCAGATAACCAAAGGCCGCGTCCGCAATCTGCCCGCGCAAGAGGGCCGCCTCCCGGCCCGCGGGCTCCGGCGGCAGCGCGAGGAGGTGGCAGGTGCGGGTGTAGCCCTCCCCGCCCTCCGGCAGGGCCAGGCGCGTCCAATCCGCCTCCTCCGCCAGCGCCCGCACGCGGCTGCCCCGGGGCAGCGTTAGGCGCAAACCGGCCTGGTAGCGGGGCGCTTCCAGCACATCCGCCCAGGGGGCACGAACGGTTCGTGCTTCTCCTCCCTCCAAAGCGGCGCCTATGTGCGCGGCCTTGATGTAGCTCTCGTAGCCATATTCCAGGCGCACCCGCAGCCAGCCCGCTTCCGGCTCGTCTAAAACTTCGGCCATTTGGCCGAACCAAGCCTCATCATCCCGCTCTGCCAGGGCGCAGGGCTTGCAATAGAGGGGCGCGTATGGTGAAACGATCTGCTGCATGCTTCCACATCCTTTTAATCTTTTTCGCAATGCCGGTTCTGCGGCCTCTATCCATCATATGCGGCCCGGGGCCCGCCAAGTCAGGGGCGGGGCCGCATTTACCTCTTGTGCGGCCCCTCGAAATGCGGTATGCTGAACGCATAAGGGGAGGGTGCATCCATGGAAGAAAACGCCAAGCGCGGCTATCTGCACGAGGATTTCCGCCTCTTCCACATCCGCGACCAGGTGGAGCTGGAGCTGAATTACCACTATCACGAATTCAATAAGGTGGTCGTCTTCCTTTCCGGCAGCGTAACCTATGTGGTGGAAGGGAAAGCCTATTTCCTGCAGCCCTGGGATATCCTGCTGGTGCCCCATGGCCAGATCCATCGGCCCATCATCGATCCGGGCGAGCCTTACGAGCGCATTATCCTCTGGATGAATTCGGATTTCCTCGCCCATCACAGCGATGCGGATGGGGATTTGCTTCAATGCTTCCGTTTGGCGCAGGAGCGCAAGTTCGCTCTCATCCGCCTGGACGCGAGCGCCCGGCCGGAGCTTCGGCGCATGCTGGACGGCCTGGAGGGCGCCCTGCGCAGCACCGAATTCGGCCACGGCCTGCTGGCGCGGACGGGCTTTTTGCAGCTGATGATTTCCCTCAACCGCATGGCCCTTCGGGACGCCACCAGCCTCGATACCGAAACCTACCGCAGCGACCCCAAGGTGGAAGAAATTTTGGCCTACATCAACGCCAACCTGGATGCGGATCTATCCCTCGACGCCATCGCCGGCCGCTTTTACATCAGCAAATCCTACCTCATGCACCGCTTCAAGGAACTGACAGGCTGCAGTGCGCACAAATACGTGCGTCAGAAACGGCTGCTATGGGCTGCGGAGATGATCCGCGAGGGCGTGCCCGTGATCGAGGCCAGCCAGCGCTGCGGCTTCGGGGATTACTCGGCCTTTCTGCGGGCTTT
>CAZAZI010000187.1:0-4322 GCA_964489575.1 uncultured Oscillospiraceae bacterium
TCCGGCGAAACCAGCTCTTACCGCTCCAACCCCCTGCGCCTGGCCGAATTCACCCTCTCCCGCCGCGTGCCCGCCTATGTGGGCCGCAGCAAGGCCATCGCCGCGCTGGAGGCAGAGCGCCGGGCCGGCACCCTCCCCGCGCCCATTCAAAACGCCCTCGCCCAAATCGGTGATGCGCAGGCCCTGGCCAAAACCACCGGCTTTGGCTCCTGCGTGTTCGCCAATAAGCCTGGCGACGGCTCCGCCCGCGAGCAGGCGGCCTCCTGCCAGCGGGTGCTGGGCGGCTCCGCCAATATCTGCTATGAGTATGCCACCAAGCGCTACCGCAGCAATTGCATCAATTGGGGGATCCTGCCCTTTACCCTGCCCGCCGGGGCCGAATTCCCCTTTGAAGAGGGCGATATGATCTTTGTGCCCGGCATCCGCGCCGCCGTGGAGCAAGGCCAAGAGAGCCTCCCCGCCAAGGCCATCACCCAGTCCGGCGCGTACGACGTCACCCTGGAGCTTAAGGGCCTTACCATAGACGAGCGCCAGATCCTGCTCGACGGCTGCCTGATGAACTATTACGCGGCCCGCAAGGGAAGCTAGGCGGGGCTTGGCAGGGCCACGATCTCAAGGCCCCCGTGACCCAGCCCGGCTGGCCATGGGCGCGCGGTATGGGGTGAGGTAGCGTCAGGCTGCGCCCTTTACGCCGCGCCCTGGGCGCTATTGCCGCAACAGCCCTGGCAGGCCATAAACCAGCCCTCCTCCGGATAAGCGCTCCATCAACCCGATCCCAATAAAAAACCGATAGCCGCTGGCGCGAGAGCGCCGCGCGGCTATCGGTTTTTATGGTTCGCATGGCATCATGCCGTTATGCGCGTTCGTAGCGGCGCTATTCGGCCAGCAGCGCCGCCAGTTCAAAGCAATCCCTGGCAACGCCCACATTATCAAAGGCGTCTATATCTTCCTTCTGCGCGAAATCGAACCCGTACAGCACTCCCATAAAATCCACGCCCGCCTTTTTTGCTCCTATGGCGTCATATCTGCTATCTCCTATTAAAACCACCGCGCCTTCTGCTTTTGCGAGCCGTATCGCCCGGCGGATGAGCTGATCTTTGGTGAAGCTCTCCTGCTTGTCGGAACCAAGCACCACCTCAAAAAAGCCCGTCAGCCCATGGTGACGCAGGATATCTTCGGAAGTCTCCTGGGCTTTAATTGTAGTAACGCCGCATTTTACGCCCGTGCCCAGCAACCTCTCCAGCAGCCCATGCATGCCGGGATATACCTGCGATTCGTACAGGCCTTTCTCCAGTTCATACTGCCGGTGATACAACGACGCCCGGATAACGCGATCTTCATCCAGCGAATAGTATTTGCGATAGCTGTCTTGGGTAGGCGGGCCGATAAACGCGGGCAGTTTATCCGAAGAAACGGGCGGTAGATTCATCATCTTCTCGGCATAGCGTATGCTATGGAAAATGCCGGGCGAAGTGTCGATCAGGGTGCCATCCAGATCGAATAATACCAATTCGTATTTCATTGCGCGCTTGACCCGCCGTACAGCATAAGATGCAGCGTGCTGCCGCCCGGATATACATACACTTGCTCAAAGCCTGCCGCCGCCATGATGCGCGCAGCAACATACGCTCTTACGCCAATGCGGCAAAATAGCACGTATCTCTTGCTTTTGTCCAGTTCGCCCAACCGTGTGCGCAGCTCTTCCAGGGGTATATTTATCGTTTCAGGAATTCCATATTCGCCGCGCTCAGCGGCGGTACGCACATCCAGCAGCACGGTTCCCTCCGCCTTGTTTTCGGCGGCTTTCCAATCGGCAAACCGGACAAGTCCCCTTCGTGCATTTTGCGCCGCGAAGCCCAGCATGTTGACCGGATCCTTAGCGGCGGAAAACGGCGGCGCATATGCGGTTTCAAGCTCCAAGAGATCGTCCACACAAGCGCTAAAGTGCATAGCTACCGATATGGTGTCGATGCGCTTATCTACCCCATGCTTGCCTACGATCTGCGCGCCGAGTATCTTGCCCGTATCCGCGGCATATACCGCCTTGAGCACCGTAGGCGTCGCGCCCGGATAATAGCCCGCATGGGATTTTTGCACGATGGTAACGGTATCATAATCGCGGCCTTTTATCAGGCCCTTTTTTTGCAGCTGTTTTTCATTGTGCCCGGTAGCCGCCGCGGCGTAATCGAATACCTTGGCGATGCAGGTTCCCTGGGTGCCTTTGTATTCTTCATGGCCGCCCAATAAATTGGCGGCCACCAGCCTTCCCTGCTTGTTTGCTGGGCCGGCAAGGGGTATCATGGTTGGCTCGCCATCCACATAATCCATAACTTCCACAACATCGCCCACAGCATATATATCCGGCATTGAGGTGCGCATATGGGAATCCACGATTATACCGCCCCGGGCATTGACGGCAATCCCCGCCTCCGCGGCCACCTTGCCGTTTGGTCTTACGCCCATGGCTAGGATAACCGCATCCGCCGCTACCTTGCGGCCGCTCGCGAGCAATATTTCCACGCTTTCGCCGGTCTCGGTGAACGCCTTAACGCCATCCCCCAATATTAGTTCCACGCCGTTTTCCGCAATGTTGCCGTGCAGGATGCGCGCCATCTCGTAATCCAGCGGCGCCATGACCTGATCCAGCATTTCGATGATGGAAACCTCCAGGCCAAGCGCCCGCAGGTTTTCCGCCATCTCCAGGCCGATGAAGCCGCCGCCTATCACTGCCGCGTGCTTAACGCCCCGCGCGCTTAAGCGCTCTTTGATCTTGTCTGTATCCGGCAGTGTCCACACCTGGAATATCCGCTGCGAATCAATGCCCGGTATGGGAGGCATTACGGGAGACGAGCCCGTGGCAATGATAAGCTTGTCGTAGGTTTCAAAATACGCCTCGCCTTCTTGCGTATGCACGCGCACCTTTTTTTCAGCCGGCAAGATTTGCACCACCTCGGCATGGGTGGCTACGTCCACATTAAAGCGGGCCTTCATTTTTTCGGGGGTTTGCAGCAGCAGCGCCTTGCGCTGGGGTATTACGCCGCCAATATGGTAAGGCAGCCCGCAATTCGCATATGAAATATAAGCGCCGCGCTCGAAGACGCGTATTTCGCACCCCTCGCACAGCCGCCTAAGCCTCGCGGCAGCGGACGCACCGCCCGCAACGCCGCCGATAATTACGATCTTTTGGTTCATGTGGTTTTCCTCTCAAACGATAAGCCTTTGCGGATACATGTTGAAGAAGGCGGATTTAGCTTGGTCGGCAGACCAGTTGCAATACTCGATGGCCACGATATTGATGCCGGGATACTTCTCAAACACCTTGAGCGCGCCGCCGCTGCGGCCTTCGTCGATGGGATATCCCTGAACGCCACGGAAAAAGAAAATGTTTCCCTCGTAGTTAAGCTCCTTGGCGAGCCATTCGGCCCCATTTATGCCGTAAGCGCCGGGGTCGTCGGAAACGATCATGCTATACTTGGTAGAATTGATGGCGTTGTTGAACAAGATGATGGGGCAGCCTGCATCATATATCTTTGTAATCGTTGACTAGTTTTTCTCTCATCTCAACATCCTGCTATTCCATTGATTTGATATTGCATGTAAAATCAGACGGATGGGCTTATAAAATACTTGCGCCGAATTCTCTCCCGCCCATGCCTTTGAAGCGCTATTTTTGCCTCAGCGGCATAAACAAATCATAGTTCAGCAGGCGGTATTAGGTCAATTCCGAATGTTTTCGCGCGAAATGTGGCATAATTTTGTGTGATCGCCTATCGCTTCGTCATAAAGCGGGCTCCAAAAATCTCTGGAATCAAATTAAAGCCGCCAGTTAAACTGGTGGTTTGCACGCGGATCAGTATAGCCGGCGGATTATTGTGCTAAGGCCCATGCAAAAGCGCGGAGGCTTCTTGCCTCCGCGCTTTTGCATTATGCGGTTGGAATAAGGGTCAAGCCTCCAACGTATTGGCATCCACCTTGCGGAAATAATCCTTGGTGAGCTTGATGATCAACGGGGAGAGGCCAAGCAGCGCGATCAGGTTGGGAATGGCCATGAGGGCGTTGAGGGTATCGGCGATATCCCAGGCCAGCTGCAGCTCCATGGTCGCGCCCACAAGCAGCATCAGGCAGAAGATGGCCTGATAGGGCTTGATGACCTTGGCGCCGAAGAGGAATTCCGCGCAGCGGGTACCGTATAGGCCCCAGCTAAGGATGGTGGATCCCGCGAAAAGGGTAATGCCGATGGCCACCACAACGCTTGCGCCGCTGCCGAAGGTAGAGGCAAAGGCCGCGTTGGTCAGCTCTACGCCCGCGCCGCCCTTGCTGAA
>CAZAZI010000188.1:0-4240 GCA_964489575.1 uncultured Oscillospiraceae bacterium
CCACAGCTTCCGAGGAGGTGCGCATGCTGGGCTTTGGCGCGGGCATGGGCATGCCTAACATGAAGCGCTGCGCGGATCTGTTCGAGATCGGCTCCATCCCCGGCAAAGGCACTTCCATCAATATGTCTTTTGCCATCTAGCATAAGTTTTAAGAAAGGTAGGTTGCGGCTGTGTCTTCTGGCGAACTTTATCATAGCGTAAAATTGGAGCGGGATAAGTGCGTAGGCTGCACCACCTGCCTCAAGCGCTGCCCCATGGAGTGCATCCGCGTGCGCAACGGTAAGGCCAGCATCATCTATGAGCTGTGCATCGATTGCGGCGTATGCGTGCAGAACTGCCCGCACCAAGCCAAGGTGGCCCAAACGGACCCCATTAGCGCCATCTACCGCTTCCAGCACCGCATAGCCCTGCCCGCGCCCACCCTCTACGGCCAATTCCGCAACCTGGCCAGCGTGGACAGCGTGCTCAACGCCCTGCTTTCGCTAGGCTTTAGCGATGTGTTCGAGGTGGCCCGGGCCGCGGATATCATTACCGCCTCCATGCGCGAAATGATGAAGACCAACCAAAACAGGCCCCTGATTTCCTCGGCCTGCCCGGCTGTGGTGGCGTTGATCCGCATCCGCTTTCCCGAGCTTTTGCCCCATGTGGCCGATGTGCTCTCCCCCAAGGAGCTGGCGGCCCGCCTGGCCAAGGAGGAATACTCCAAGGCCCACGGCGTGCCCATCGAGGAGATCGGCGCTTTTTTCATCACGCCCTGCCCGGCCAAGATGGCCAGCATTCATGCCGGCGGCAACACCATGGTGGATGGGGCCATCGCCATTCAGGATATCTTTGGCCTGCTCAGCTCCCAGCTTAAGCAGGCGGTGCCGGAAGAGCTCAAAAAGAAGCGGCATGCCAGCGCCCAGGGCGTCAACTGGGCCAACTACGGCGGCGAGGGCGCGGCCCTCGATTGCAAGAACATCCTTTCCGTGGATGGTATCCACAATGTGATCCACGTATTGGAAGAGATCGAAAACGGCCGGCTGGACGACCTTGATTTCTTCGAGGGCTCGGCTTGCGTGGGCGGCTGCGTGGGCGGGGCTTTGGTGGTGGAAAACCCCTTCGTGGCCAAGAACTCCCTGCGCAGGCTGATCGAGCGCATGCGGCTGGAGGAGAAGGAGCACCCCATTCCCCCTGCGGAGCCGATGGCGCTCGAGAGCATCCGCTACCTGACGCCGCTCGAACCCCGGCCCGGCATTCAGCTGAGCGATAACATCAGCGAGGCCATCGTCAAGATGGAGCGCATCGAAGCCCTGACTAAAACTTTCAAGGGGCTGGATTGCGGCTCCTGCGGCAGCCCCACCTGCCGAACCTTGGCCGAGGATATCGTGCAGGGGCGGGCCAATGAGCTGGATTGCGTTTTCAAGCTCAAAGAAAAGGTCGAACAGCTTGCCCGCGAAATGGTGGATTTAACGAACCTCTGACGCCCATTTTTAAGGAGGAACCCGGCATGACGGTTGCACAATTGATACAAGCGATGGAGCTGCGCCTGCTCACCACCGCGGCGGATACGGAGCGGGCGGTCACGGGCGGATGCGTGGGGGACTTGCTCAGCTTTGTGCTCGCCAAGGGCGAGCCGGGCATGGCCTGGATCACCGTGCAGACCCACCTTAACGTGATCGCCGTGGCCGGCCTGCACGAGTTCTCCTGCGTGATCGTGGCGGAAAACTGCGCCGTGGAGGCCGACACCCTGGCCAAGGCCGAAGAGGAAGGCATCGCGGTGTTATCCAGCCCCCTCTCCAGCTATACGCTGGCCGGGCGGCTGTACGAGCTGGGCGTGCGCTAATGCGCGCCCGGGTGGATCTGCACATCCATTCCTGCCTCTCCCCCTGTGCGGATAACGACATGACCCCGTGGAACATCGTGGGCATGGCCAAGCTCAAGGGGCTGGATGCGGTCGCCATATGCGACCATAACTGCGGCCTTAACCTGCCCGCCGCGCTAAAGGCCGGGCGGGAATACGGCGTGTGCGTGGTGCCGGGCCTGGAGGTCGCCAGCCGGGAGGATATCCACCTGCTCTGCTATTTTCCCCGGCTGGAGCAGGCGCTCGAAATGGGCCGCTTGGTAGCGGCGGGGCAAGTCCCCATCAAGAACAAGCCCTCCCTCTTTGGGGAGCAGCGCCTGGTCGATGAAAACGACGAGCCGGTGGGCCAGGTGGAGCGCCTGCTGCTGAGCGCCTGCTCCATGTCCATGCAAGAGGTGGCACGAACGGCGCGCGGCCTGGGGGGCGTAATGGTACCCGCCCACATCAACAAGGGCGCGAACAGCCTTCTGCCCACGCTGGGCTTTATGCCGGATGAACCGGCCATGCCCACGGTGGAAATCTACAAGCTGCGGCCCCACAGCGCCTTGGGCAGGCTATGCCTGACCTCCAGCGACGCCCACCAATTGGGCGATATTTTAGAAGAAGGCTTTCCGCTTTATTGCCGGGAGTTGGCGCCCGGGGCCATCGTGGAAGCCCTGCTGGCGGGCGAGGCCGGCCAGCAAGCCCTGGAAAGGAGCGGCGCGTGAAGGAGATATCCCTCCATATATTGGATCTTGCGCAAAACTCCCTGCAAGCGGGCGCCAAGAACATCTATCTTGATATCGAAGAGGATACGCAAGCGGATACCTTCGCCGTCACCTTGGCGGACGACGGGTGCGGCATGTGCGAAAGCCTTGCGCAAGCCGCGGCGAACCCCTTCGTTACCACCCGCACCACCCGCAAGGTAGGCCTGGGCATCCCCCTGTTCAAGGCGGGGTGCGAAGCGTGCGGCGGCTCCTTTATGCTGCAAAGCGAGGAAGGAAAGGGTACGCGCCTCAAGGGCGTATACCGCCGCAGCCACATCGACCGGCCGCCCTTGGGCTGCATTTGCGACACGATGCTGCTGTTGATCACTGGCAATCCGGCGGTGCGATTTCATTATTGCCACCGGCTGGACGGCCTCAGCTACGAGCTGGACACGGCGCAGCTCAAGCGGATCTTGGGGGAGGTGCCCTTAAACACACCGGAAGTTACAGCCTTTATCAAGGAGTTCCTTATAAATAACGAATCAGAATTATATGGAGGTAGGTAATCGATGAAAACCCTGCAAGAACTCGAAGCGATCCGGGAAAAGACGCTCAACGAGCTGAACCTGCGCAAAAACCGCGAGGATGGCGTGCGCGTGGTAGTTGGCTTGGCCACCTGCGGCATCGCTGCCGGGGCGCGGCCCGTGATGACGGCCTTCGTGGATGAAACTAACAAGCGCGAGCTGCATAACGTGACCGTTTCCCAAACGGGCTGTATTGGCCTGTGCCGCTTGGAGCCCATTGTGGAGGTCTATACGCCCGGCCACGAGAAGGTGACCTACTGCAAGGTCAAGCCCGAGCAGGTGGCCCGCATCGTTTCCGAGCATGTGGTTAACGGGAACCCCGTGGTGGAATACACCATCGGCAGCTACGAATAAAATAGGGCGTTCCAAGCGCACGCATGCAAAATGAATTAAAGGAGAAGATGACATGATTTACCGTTCACACGTACTGGTTTGCGCAGGCACGGGCTGCACCTCGTCCAATTCCTTGCAGATCATCGATAATTTCACCAAGCTCATCGCCGAGAAGGGCTACGATAAGGAGATTCAGGTAATCCGCACGGGCTGCTTTGGCCTTTGCGCAGCCGGGCCCATCGTGGTGGTCTATCCGGAGGGCGTATATTATAACCGCGTCACCCTAGACGATGTAGAAGAGATCGTCAACGAGCACCTGGTCAAGGGCCGCCCTGTGCAGCGCCTCATTTATAAAGAAAAGAACGACGAGGGCGTCAACACCACCCTCAACGAATCCGATTTCTATAAAAAGCAGCACCGCATCGCCCTGCGCAACTGCGGCATGATCGATCCTGAAAACATCGATGAATACATCGCCTTCGACGGCTATAAGGCGCTGGGCAAGTGCCTCAACGAGTTATCGCGGGACGACGTGGTAAATACCATCATTGCCTCCGGCCTCAGGGGCCGCGGCGGCGGCGGCTTCCCCACGGGCCTCAAGTGGAAATTTGCCAAAGCGCCCGAGAGCGATGTGAAGTACGTTTGCTGCAACGCGGACGAGGGCGACCCCGGCGCTTTTATGGATAGGTCCGTGCTGGAGGGCGATCCGCACGCCGTGCTGGAGGCCATGGCCATTGCTGGCTATTGCATCGGCGCGCAGCAGGGCTATATCTACGTGCGGGCGGAATACCCCA
>CAZAZI010000189.1:0-4224 GCA_964489575.1 uncultured Oscillospiraceae bacterium
CATCCTTAGCGATGGTGGACACCTCCATTGATTAAAATAAATTAGCGGGCATAAAACAGCCCGCTAAATTGCGTAAACAAACCGATTCGGTTGCCATGACCGCGCCTGGCCAAAAGCCGGCGGGTGAGAAGCGGGCGGCTCCTGCTTTGCCTTAGATATTATATGCGCAGGAAGGGCGCCTGTCAAGTGTTTTTATTGCCCCCTTACCCAATTCGCCACCGCGGGCAGCACATCCCTGTTACGGAACCAGACGTTGGAAAACTCCACTTCCAGCAGGGGGGCCGTGCGGGTACCGATCTCGATGGTGACGGAAGGGATTTGGCGCTTGAGCATGGCCCAGTCCTTATAGCCGCCGTAGCTGCCGCCGCTATCGCCGATGGGCTCATAGGCGCTCGCGGCCTTGATGGCCTCGGCCAGGCGCAGCGAGGCCGCGTTCACAGCCGCATCCTCGCCGAATTCCCAATAGATGGCGCTGCCCGTGGCGTGGTAGCTGAGTGTGGCGCCGAACTTGTATTTATCCGTATAGGCCACGAGGGCCTTAGTCTCCGGTTCGCTTTCCACGGCCGCGCCCCGGTAATTCATATAGGAGGCGGCCTCGGTGGTATCGATCTTCTCCCACTCGGCGTCGAAATTGCGGTTGAGATCCACGCCGTTGGCATTGGCCTGCCATTCCGATAGATACATCTGGCCCGTCGCTGTGGAAAGGCCCTTGATGCCGTCGCTCTTGTAAATTTCGACAATGCCCTCCGGTATCTGCGCGCTCTGCTGGATAACGGAACCGTCCGGGTTGGCCATGGGCAGGATATGGAAGCACACCTGCGCCTCGCCTCCCTTTTGCAGCAGTCGTTCGGCCATGGCCGTGCAAAGGAGCGCGCACATGTTTTCCCTGGCGTGGATGGCCCCCTGCACCAGCACGTGATGCGCCGCCTGCATATCGCCGATGACGATGGCTTGCAATTCGCGGCCCTGTACGCTCTGGCCCGCGCTTTCCAGCGTGCACAGATCCGGATATTTTGCGGCCAAGGCATCGAGATCCGCCATCATTTGCTCGTAGGTGTATTTCTCCGCGGGCTTTACGGTATCCAGGCCAAAGGAAGCGTAATCCTCCGCCTTGAAATAGCCGGCGATGGCATAGCCCACCTGGCCGCCCTCCACCAGCTGCACCCGGGCAAAGCGCTGGCTCTGGTAGCCCAGTATCTTTACCTTATCCCCCGTGGCCAGGGTGCCGATCTGCTGGGATTTGGAGGAGGATTTTTCCCGCAGATTAATGCTGTCATCGCACTCCACCACGAATATATCCTCCGTCACATAGGGGGCGGGCGTAGGCTCGGGGGTGGGCACGGAAACGCTCTGCGGCGATTCGCCGGGCGCGCCGGATGCCGCCGGCTCCGTCACATCCACATTCTGGGCCTTAGGCGCGCAGCCTGTGAGCAGCAGCAGGCACAAAAGAAACGCAAGGGGCTTTTTCATAGCCATCCTCCTAAGTAATGATCGTGAGATAGGGATTGGACCCGTGTCAGGCTTTAAGCGCCCGGCGGCAATAGGCCCGCATCTGTTCCAAAGCATCCTGCGGCCGAAGCGACGCGGTTATGGCCGCGCTGCCCTGGGCCATGTCGTCCCGGCCGCCCCCCCGGCCGCCGGTCAACCCGTTTAGGGCCAGGCAAAGCTCCTTCATGCTGGCCGAAACGCCTTGGGAGCGGGTCAGCTGGTAAAGCAAGGAGCCATCCCTGGCGCTCAGTAGAATGGCCGCCACGCCCGGTTGCTTGCAAAGCAATTCGGCCAGCGTTTTCAGCTCCGCCATATCCAGGCCCTCCAGCAGGGCCGCGCATAGCCGCAGGCCGCCAATCTCCTCCGCCGCGGATAAGAGCTCGGCCGCGCGGTAGGCAAGCAGCTCCTCGGTGCGGCGGCGCAGCTCCTTCTTGCAGGCTGCCAGCTCGTCCCCCTGGCGGAGCACCGCCTCGCCGACTTCAGCCGCCTTGGTGGAAAAGCGGCGGGCCAGCTTGTCCAGCACGGCCTTCTCGGCCAGGGCTTCGTCTACCGCCCGCATAGCGCAGGCAAACCACAAACGCGTGCCGCCCTTGTACTTGATGGCGGAGCCGATGCGGATATACCCGACTTCCCCGCTGCTGTGGACGTGCGTGCCGCAGCAGGTACAGGAATCCACCCCGCCCACATAGATGATGCGCACCTCGCCCGTCAACCCTGCTGCCTTTTTGCGCAGCTCGAGGCTATCGAGCCCAGCCCCATCCACCACTTGGGTTTCGGTGGGCAGATCGGCCTGCACGGCCTCGTTTGCCGCGCGCTCCAGCGCCCATAGCTGCTCCTCTGAAAGGAATATATCCAGATCGATGGTCGCGTAATCCTTCGCCATATGGAAGCCGATATTTTTCGCCCCAAAAAGCCGGTTGGCAAGGCCCGAAAGGATGTGCTCTCCGCTGTGCTGGGCGCTGTGATCCCGCCGGAGGGCCTCATCGGCCTTCACGCGCACCCGCGCGCCAACCTCCACGGGCCGGTCGGCAAGGTGCCATACGTCTTCCCCATCCTCGCGGGCATGGGAAACGCGGGCCAGCTCACGGCCTGTTTGCAGGTCATATAGCCAGCCTTCGTCGCTCAATTGGCCGCCGCCCTCGGGGAAGATGGCGGTAGCGTCCAGCAAAACCTCATAGCCGCCCTCCACCTGGCGGCAAGCGAGCGCCCGCGCCTGGCACTCCAGGCTGCCGGCCTGCTGTTCCAAGGGATAATAGAGCCGTTTCGTCATGGGTTATAAGTTCCTTTGATATGATAATGCCAGTATAACACATCCGCTAAAGTTTGCGATGGCCACGCCCGAACATTTACAAATTGGTAAAAAAAGGGGAGGGGCGGACCCTCCCGTTTCGCTATGCCTGATTAGCTCAAGCCCACGTAGCTAACCCGCTTTTCGTAGAACTTGACGTCGATCTCGCTCCTCCATTGTTCCAGGGCGGCGTTGTAGGCGTCGGACTGATTTTCGTTGTTGAGGTAGGTCATGATATCCTCCTGCACATCCGCAAAGGGAATGGGCTCGGTGCTCAGATCGCCCACCCGGCGGATGATGTGGTAACCATAGGAGCCCTCCACCACGCCGGAGGTATCGCCGGTTTTCTTAAGCTTCATGGCAGCATCGTAGAAGGCCTGGTCGTACACGGCGTCGTAACCCGCGCCGATAACATAGCCCTGGGTTTTAGCGGGCTCCGCCTGCATGCCCGTATCCTCGCCGTATTCCTCGATCAGCGCGTCGAAATCCCCGCCCGCGTTCACCTTTTCGAGGATAGACGCGGCCACGGCCTTGGGATCGCGGAAGGAGGTGGAATCCGAGGAGGATAGGGTTTCGTCATCCTCGTTGGCCTCGGCGGATGCGTCGTCCGTTTTGATGAGGATATGCTTTACGTAAAAGAGGCCCTCGGGCGCTACCAGAGGCTTGACTGCGCCGGAGTAGCTATAATACTGGCTGTCGTAATAATAGGCGGTAGCGTCCGCCGCGTATTCTTCGCGCTCGGTCTTGATCTGCCCGTCGTACCAGGTTTGGGCATCCGCCTCGGTGGCCGCGGCCGCGGTCGCCTTTACCTGCTCCGTCAGCTTATTGCCCAAAGCCGCGTCGATGGCGGCCTGCTCGGTCTCTTTCTTGACGCTCTCATAGGTGATGCCGTTGGACTTATAGGCCTTATTGAAAGCCTTGATGGCGGCGGCTGTGCGAGCGGCTTCATCGGTGATGGTCTCATCCTGATACTGGCTCAGGTAGTTTTCCATGGTGGAAGCGGCTTCTTCAAGGGCTGCGGCCTTTTCTTCTTCCGTTAAGGCAACCCCCTGCTTATGCGCGGCGGCGATCGGCAAGGCGGAATCCGTCAGCATGTCGAAAATGCTGGCGCGGGCTTTCGCGAGCGCCTCGGCCGTGGAGGTATCCACCAAGCCATAGGAGGAATAGCTGTCGAACAGGCTGTAAAACTGGGAATATGTGATCTCTACATCCCCCACCTTGCCCACCACGGGATTGGATATCACCGCGCTGCAGCCGCTGAGCATCAGGGCCGCGATCAGCAGAGCGCATACGCGCAGGAGGGTCTTGCGGTCGTTCATTTCGTAATCTCCTTTATGTAATCGCTTGTTAACCATATTATTTTATACGTTCGCCCCTACGCTGTCAACCGCTGCCGCAATGCCGCCATCTTTTTGTGGCCTCGAATGCCAAAAGAGGGTATAATGATA
>CAZAZI010000190.1:0-4224 GCA_964489575.1 uncultured Oscillospiraceae bacterium
TCAAGGTGCTGGGCTGCCGCATGAGCAACATCGCGGGCATGTTCCTGAGCGAGGCCGCTTTCATCGGCCTCTTCGGCGGCGCGCTGGGCATCGGTATCAGCTATGGCCTTTCCGCCGTGATCAACATGTTCGTGGGCCAAAGCGGCTTCAAGAGCCTGATCCCGGCCTACCTGGCTATTGGCGCGCTGGGTTTTTCCATCCTGGTGGCCATGATCTCCGGCCTCTACCCGGCCCTTAGGGCCATGCGCTTAAGCCCGCTCACCGCGATACGCAACGAGTAGAGGGGACCGCCCGGGGCCATCCGCCCCCAAGCGCATACATACAAGAATAAGCGGAGCCCTGCTTCAGGGCGCAGATAAGGCCCGGCGCAACAGGAATTGCGCCGGGCCTTTATCGCGCAAGGCGCTTGCTCAATCAAAGACCTTTTCAATATAAAACATGCTGGAGAGAATCACGAAGGCGGGGCGGTAAAGCCGGTCGATGTTCCAATAGCTGATGCCGCCCAGGTCGTAGGCCTCCACCAGCGCGAGGCGGGCCATTATGGAGCGGGGGTCGTCAAACCAGACGATGTGCTCCGCGCCGTTGCTATCGTAAAACTGGAAGAAGGGAGCCTGGGATTCTTGATCATAGCGGATATCGGCAAAGTTCTCATAGGCCAGGCGGGGCGCTTCGGCCAGGGCAATGGTGCGCGCCGGACGGCTCCGGTCAAAGGGCAGCGTCCAGTTATAGCCGTAGTTGGGCATGCCCATAAGGATCTTGCGGCTGGGCATGACGCTGGTGGCATAATCCAGCACCTGCCGCACGGGGCCTATGGGGGCCACGGCCTGGGGCGGGCCGTAGGTATAGCCCCATTCGTAAGTCATGAGGATTACAAAATCGCAGATGGCGCCGATGGCCGCGTAATCATGGGCCGTGTAGAGGGTGCCGGTCTGCTCTGGGCCGGTCTTGGGCGCCAGGGCTGCGGAAAGGAGATAGCCGCCCGGAGCCAACCGCCGCCTGAGGCGGGCCAGAAAATCCGCATAAGCCTGCGCGTCCGTTTCCGGCAGGTACTCAAAATCCACATTCAGCGCCATATAGCTTTTTTCCGCCAGGATGGCGAGCAGGTTTTGGATCAGGGTCTCCTGGGCGGCCATATCCGTGAGCAGGGCGTGGCCGATCTCCCCGTCGAAGCCGCCGCTTTCCCTTTGGTTGGTCACGCACATCATAGGGGCCACATCGTTGGCATAGGCCTGGCGGATGAGGGAGCTATCCGCTAAATCCGAAAGGCTGCCATCCGCCCTGGCCCGGTAGGCGAAGGGCGTGAGGTATGTGAGGTAGGGCAGCGCGCCGTAAAGGGCCGCGTCCGCAATGCCGGGCAGGGCGTAGCCGTTTACGATGATAGAGCGGCCCGGCGCGCCATAGGGCGGCACCAGCAGCGCCTGGCCCACGGCCAGCCTGCCCCCGTCCGCCAGTTGGTTGGCAGCCGTGAGGGCGGATACCGAGGTGTCATATAGGCGGGCGATGGAGGAAAGCGTCTCGTCCCGTTTCACGATATGCAGCGTCAAAATCAAAAACCTCCTTGCAGGCTTTTCTATATGCCTATGCGGGGAGGGTTTGCCGCATTCGCAGGAGGGGAAGAACATTGGCGAAATTCATCAAGGAGCAATGCGTTTGGGCCTGCGGTTACGCTCATGTATGCTTAATTTGCATAGCCAGCGTGTACCATGGCGGAAGATCAAAAATAGCGTTGCCGAAAATTGATGTTGACAGCGATAAACCTCAATGCTATACTTTACAAAGTTACAAACGTTTGCGTCGCTTGTTATTCACATTTCCAAACGTTTGCAGTGCAGGCGGCTATTCTCAAATTTAATCGTTTACAATATAGAGACGTTTTATGGCGAATATGATATAATTTATCCCAAAATACAAACGTTTGTAGAGCAGAGGTGTTTTATGGTAACGATTAAAGATGTCGCGCGTGCTGCGGGGGTGGATCCGTCTACGGTCTCCCGTGCGTTCAACGAGCCCGAGCTGGTGAAGGAAGAAACCAGGGAGAAGATCTTCGAACTATGCCAAAAGATGGGCTATATCCCGAACTCCCTTGCCCGGGGGCTTGTGAAGCGCCGTACTCAAAACATTGGAATGCTGGTGCCAAACATTGCCAACCCCTATTATTCCGAGCTTATGGTGCTTGTTGGCGATACTGCCCGGGAACAAGGTTATAACGTTCTATGGTGTAACAGCTTTCTCGATTACGAGCTGGAGGAGCGGTATTTTCGGCTGCTGGTCGAGAACCAGATGGACGGGATCATTGTTCACCCTATTAGCGGGCGTAATATCGACAGGTTTCGCAAGTATATAGACAGCGTCCCTATTGTTTTCATTGGCGATTTGCCGCCCGATATTGATTTTCCTTGCGTTTGCACCAACAATGTCGCCGGCTCGATGCTGGCGGTGGAACATTTGGCCGAATGCGGCTGCCATTCTATCGCGTATGTGGGCGCAAATCCCGAACGTATCGCCCACGTGAGCCGTGTGAATGGGTTTTTAGAAGCGACCGAACGGCTGCGGATCGCGGGGGAAGTGGTGCGCAGCGAACACCAATATGATAGTACCTTTGACCGCGGATACCACTTTTTCAACGAGCTGCTGGATAGCGGAAAGCCCTTGCCGGATGGCATAATGGCAATTTCGGACTATGCGGCCATGGGCATCCTCAAGGCGTGTTCTGAACGCGGGCTGAGCGTTCCAAAGGATTTTATGCTCATTGGCTTTGATGATATCAGCTTTTCCTCGTTGCCCCAGATCGAGCTTTCCACCATTGCCCCCAACAAAAAGATGGTGGTGGATTTGGCTATGGATATGCTGTGCAACATCATACGCGCAGAGGACTATGAGCGGATCCATGTTGTCAATCCGCATTTGGTGCCCCGGGCGACGACATATGTGAAATGATTCGCATTCCCCCCAAAGGGATAATAATAAAGGAGGAATTATTGATGAAGAGAACCTTGACGATTGTGATGATGTTACTGCTCATCATATCCGCCTGCAGCGGCTGTGGGGCGGCTCCGAGTTCAGCTCCACAAGCGCAGGATCCCAGCCAAACTGACAGCCAGCCACCGGAACCCAGCCAAACCGAACCGGCGGCGCCGGCGCAGCCCAGCTGGGCAGAAGAAAACGGCCTCAACATCGACGAAAGCCCTGATGAACTTTATAAGCGCGCACTGGAGCAGGAGGGCGGAAAAGTTGTCATCTATACAGCATCTTCCGCCACGCAAAAGTGAAAGAAGCCTTCGAGAAGGAATATCCCGGAATGGAACTAATTGCGCACAACATCAGCACTGGCGAACTGGTGGAGAAGCTGCGCACCGAATACGAATCCGGGCTCCGCACAGCTGACATCGTGCAGTCCAAGGAGGTCAACGGCGAGTATGTACGCGAATTCTTCAGCAAAGGTATCTTGCACAATTACCAGCCCGCATCCATTTACGGAGACGTTGACGCTGAATTCACCAGGAATGTGACGCCCTTCTTTGTTGAATTGAGTGCCTGGTTCTACAACGACGCCGCCTATCCCGACGGCGCGCCCATAGACTCCTGGTGGGATATTATCCGCCCAGAGTGGAGCGGCAAGGTTATATTTCAGGATCCCACCTCCAGCCCGTCCTATATGACGCTGCTTGCCATGCTGACCCATGATGACGTTGCGGCGCAACTGGCTGCATCCTACAAAGATGAGTTCGGCGAGGATATCGTTCTCGCAGACGATGAGCCGAACGCGGGCTATGCCTGGATCAAGCGTTTCCTAAAAACCGATTATACCCTCGCTAGCAGCGCTGACGAGACAGTAGAAGCCGTTGGTACTACCGCTGGCACCGATCTGGTAGGTTACTCCGCATCCTCAAAGATCCGTGAGCGCGAAGGCAGCATGCCTTATCTACAGGCAGATATGGCCAACTTTGCACCGGCGCTGGGCGTATATGGGCTCAACTTCCTCTCCATTGTGAACGAGGCGGAGCATCCCAATGGCGCAAAGCTCTATATCCGCTATGTGATGGGTGGAGAGGATGGCAAGGGCGAAGGCTTCAACCCCTTCAATACACTGGGCGCGTTCCCCGTTCGCCCCGAGACCCCGGTCGTCGAAGGTTCACTTCCCCTGTCCGACATCCCTCTTTTTGAGTGCGACTATGACTATGTATTCGAGAACATGACAAAGGTAAGCGATTATTGGCTGGTCAA
>CAZAZI010000191.1:0-4083 GCA_964489575.1 uncultured Oscillospiraceae bacterium
GTTTTGTGCCCTGCAATGGGCGCTTCCCTACCATGATCAGCGTGATCGCCATGTTTTTTGTAGGCGGCGTTGGGGGCTGGCTAGGCTCGGCGCTGGGGGCGGCGCTGCTTACGGGGGTGGTGGTATTGGGGGTGGGCTGCACCTTCGGCGTTTCCTGGCTGCTATCGAAAACGGTGCTGCGGGGCGTGCCGTCTTCCTTTACGCTGGAAATGCCGCCCTGCCGCAAGCCCCAGGTGGGCAAGGTAATCCTTCGCTCGATGCTGGATCGCACCATTTTCGTGCTGGGCCGGGCCGCGGCCGTGGCCGCGCCCGCGGGCCTGCTTATATGGGCCATGGCCAATGTATCCATTGGCGGCGGGACGCTCCTTTTTCACTGCGCCGGTTTTTTGGAGCCGCTGGGCCGCCTTATGGGGCTGGATGGGGTGATCCTGCTGGCATTTATTTTAGGCCTGCCCGCCAATGAGATCGTGGTGCCCATCATCATTATGGCCTATCTGCAAAGCGGCGCTTTGCTTGAGCTGGAAAGCCTGGGCGCTTTGCGCGCGCTGCTGACCGGCAACGGGTGGACGCCGCTCACCGCCTTTTGCACGCTGCTGTTCTCCCTGCTGCATTGGCCCTGCGCAACCACCCTTTTGACCATCCGCAAAGAAACGGGCAGCTGGAAGTGGACGGCGCTGGCCTTTGCCCTGCCCACGGCGTTGGGCATGGCGCTGTGCATGCTGGCCGCAGCCCTTTGGCGGCTGCTGGCTTAGATAAATAGCGGCAAGAGCCGCTTTCTTTCGATTGATTTTACAGCCAGTTCGCAGATCCACATACGGAATATGTTATACTATGCACAATGGATATTTTATTCAAACAAGGGCAGATCGACTGCGGAAGGGAGTTATATGGAGCATAACTGGCAAGGGAGGCCGCCCGAGGCGCGGCAGCCCAGGGACTGGAAGGGGATGGGCCGCTGGGCTATCCTGGCCCTCGTTGCGGTGGCTGTGCTGAGCATCGGCACGACCTGCTGGTATACGGTGGATGAAAAGCAGCAGGCTGTGGTAACCACCTTCGGCAGGGTTACGGGTGTGAACGAGGCGGGCATCCATTTCATGCTGCCCCTGGGCATCCAGCAGGCGCATAAGGTGGATGTGAACGTATACCAGAAGATCGAGCTGGGTTACCGCACCGACGCCGCCCGCGAAGAGGGCTACGCGGTGGTGGAAGAAGAGAGCAAGATGATCACCGGGGATTATAATATCGTCAACGTGGAATTCTTTGTGGAATATAAGGTTTCCGATCCGGTGCGCTATCTTTATGGCTCCTATGAGCCGGAAACCATCCTGCGCAACCTCGTGCAGAGTCAGGTGCGAAATGTGGTGGGCTCCACCCCTGTGGACGCCGTGCTTACAGACGGCAAGGAAGCCATTCAAATGGAAGTGAAGGAGCTGATCACCGAGGTTCTGGCGGAATACAACGTGGGCCTGATGCTCACGGATGTTAAGATCCAGGATAGCGACCCGCCCACCGAGGATGTGACGTATGCCTTCAAGGCTGTGGAAACGGCCAAGCAGGGCGCGGAAACCGTGATCAACGAGGCGCGTGCCTACCAGAACGCGCAGCTGCCCGCGGCGGAGGCCCAGGCGGACAAGCTGATCCGCAATGCCGAGTACCTCAAGCAGAAGCGCATCAACGAGGCAAACGAGCAGGTGGCCATGTTTAACGCCATGTATCAGGCATATGCCGACAAGCCCGCCATCACCCGCTCGCGCATGTATTACGAGGCCATCCAGAAGGTGCTGCCCGGCGCCAAGGTTTATATCGATATGTCCGAGGGCGGGGTGCAGACCCTGCTGCCCCTTGAATCCTTTGCGGGAGGTGCACAATAATGAAAAAGCTTACAGGCAAGCTCATTGGCGCGCTGCTGCTGATCGCGGCGAGCATTACCCTGCTTTCCAGCGCCTATACAGTGGGCGAGAACGAATATGCCTGCGTGGTGCGCTTTGAGAAGATCATGTCCACCACGGAACAGGCCGGCCTGCACTTTAAGGTGCCCTTCCTCGAAGGGGTCAAGAAATTCCCCAAGGCCGTGATGTTCTATGACATCCCGCCTTCCGAGGTGCTCACCAGCGATAAGCAAAACATGACGGTGGATAGCTACGTGCTCTGGCAGATCGAGAATCCGCGCCTGTTCTACCAGGCCTTGGGCAATACGGCCGTAGCAGAGCAGCGGCTGGACGCTCTCACCTACAACGCCCTAAAAAACATCATGGGTACCCTGGCGCAGAAGGATATCATCAACGAGAACACCGGCTCCGAGCGCAACGATATCTACGAGGGCATCGCGGCCAACGTATCCGCCATTGCCAAGAATTACGGCATACAGGTGGTGGATGTGAAGATCAAGCGCTTCGATCTGCCCGAGGCTAACGAGCAGGCCGTCTACGGCCGCATGATCTCCGAGCGCAACCAGATCGCGGAAAAATATACGGCGGATGGGCAATACGAGGCTTCCATCATCCGCAACGATGTGGATAAGCAGGTGAACATCCTCGTATCCAACGCCAAGGCTGAGGCGGCCAAGCTGGAGGCCGAGGGCGAGCAGGAATACATGCGCATCCTGGCCGAGGCCTATGACACGGCCGATAAGCAAGCCTTCTATGAGTTTACCCTTTCCCTGGAGGCTCTCGAGGCTTCTCTCGCCAGCGGCGAGAAGACCATCATCCTGGGCCGGGATTCCGCGCTGGCCAAGGTGCTGCTGCATCCGTGAGTTTTGCAGGGGCGCCGAATAGCTTTATAAACCTATAGGCACAAACAACGGCCCGGTGCATTCGTTTCGCACCGGGCCGTTGCTTAAACTCTAGAAGCGGATTTACTTACGCATGGATAGAATCCTTTATATGCGCCAAAATCGCCCCTGCCGCGTCCGCGCCGGTGGTGGCGGCAAGGCCGAGGAAATGAGCGTTGGAGTTCACCTCACAAAGCAGGGGGCCGGTTGGGCCGGCGAGCAGGTCTATGCCGCCGAAATTTAGGCCCAGCGCCCGGGCTGCGGCCAGGGCCAGGGCTTCTTCCTCCGGGGAGGGCGTGTAAGCCTCCGCCGTGCCGCCTGCGCTGATGTTGGCGCGGAAATCCCCGGGATTTCGCCGCCGGATGGCGGCAATGGCCCGGCCGCCGACCACGTATATGCGGATATCCTCGCCCGCGCGCCCGCCTATGTATTCTTGCAGGATCATGGGCGCGGGCGCGTGCTCGCGCAGGAGGGCCGCCGCCTCCTCGTAGGTATTGGCCAGGTATACCTGCCAGCCAAAGGAGCCGCGGCGCTCCTTGATCACCAGGGGGAAGCGCAGGTATTCAGCCGCCTGATCCAGGAAATCGAGGTTCGTGTAGCCTAGGCCGGCATAGGTGAGGGGCGCGGCGATGGTTTTGGGCTGGGGCAGGCCGTGGGCGGCCAGGGAGAAATGGGTGAGGGCCTTGTCATCCGCCGTTTCAATGGCGGCGATGGAGTTGAACAGCCGCAGGCCCGTTGCTTCCAACTGCCTGCCCAGCAGCATGTCCTTATCCCAGAAAAGGCAGAAATCATACGCTTGCAGGGGAAAGAGCGGCTTATGCCGCGTCATGTCGAAAAGCAGCTGGGCATTGGTGACAAAATCCAGCGCTACGCCCAGCCTTTGGGCAGCGGCCAACAGCGTCTTGCGCATCCGCACAAAGCTTTCAATTTGGCCGAATTCATTCATTACCAGCATTCCGTGTGGCATATCGTATCCTTTATATTTATATTGAAAACATAATAGAAATTGCGATCGTCATCAAGCCTTATCCGTTCGCTTGTGCGGGCAGGCGGGCCGGGTCGAGGCCGTTGGCGCGGTAGAGGGAGAGGAGCTCGCCGCTCCCGGTCAGCTCGCCAAGGAGCAGGGAGCCGATCTGGGCCAGGGATGCGGAATCCGAGGCGGCGCAAATGGCGTAATCCACCGTGCCAAAGGAAAAGGCCGTGGCCGTGATGGGATAGGTTTCTTCATAGCGCTTGGCATAAAGCTCGGTGAGCAGCACGGCGCGCACCTTGCCATTGGCCAGCGCCTCCAACATATCCGGGTAGGAGGCGTA
>CAZAZI010000192.1:0-4072 GCA_964489575.1 uncultured Oscillospiraceae bacterium
ACGACTATCCGTACAGGAGGGTTCTATATTATGAAATGCAAGGTTTGCGGCGCAAACAACGAGGATTTTCTCGAATATTGTGAAAATTGCGCTGCGCCCCTCACCGAATCCGCCGCGCAGGCGGATGATACGGGCGGCGCTGCCCGTGAACAGCGCAGTTGGGGGTTCGTTTCCTCTCCGAATTGGTCCAAGCCAGATTTCAGCGCCAATACCGTAAGCGAGAAGGATATCCCCGAGGGGTTTGATCCCGCTGCCATCCGCCCGCGCTATAACGCCGTGCAGCAGAGCGCGCCGGAAACCTCCGGCGTCAAGCGCAACAGTGTGCGTGCCAGCGTCAGGGCCGCCGCGCCTGGGCCGGTAAGCCCCTGCCCGCATTGCGGCGCTTCGGTGCAGGCAAACCAGCGCTTTTGCAACCATTGCGGCTACGCGATGGACGAGCCTGCCGCAGAGCCCGTAAGGGTGGCGACCGTGGCCGCACAGGACGCGCCCGCCGTGGCGTTCTCGGATGCAAGCGCCGCGCAGGCCATCAAATACGCCGATCCCATCGACGACGATATGTTCTCCTTCAATTACGACGAAGACGAGGATCGCCCCCGTAAAAAGAAAAGCGGCTCCAAAGCCCCCGCCTCCAAGCCCGTTTCCACCCGTTCCAGGGGCGGCTCCAGCCGTTCCCGCAAGCGCGGCGGCTTGGCTGTGGATAAGAGCATCATCTTCTGGATTCTGGCCGCCGTGCTGATCATCGCCTTGGCTGTGATGGGAATCGTGCTGGTCAATAAATCCGGCGGCTTTGCCAATCTCTTTGGCGGCGTCTTCAGCAGCTCCGCCGTTACCAAGGAGCCCACGGTGGAAAAGACCACCACGGAAAGCGGCGACCCGGCCTATAACATCACCGTCTATGCCAAGCGCAACAGCATCGTGCGCTTTGAGGGCGGCTCCATCAAGCACGATACGCCGGTGAGCAGTTCCAAACCCATTGTGCTCAGCGTGCCCGAGGCGGTTTGGGTGCCCAGCGAGCCTGTGGAGGGCGATAAGCTCGAGATCTACCCCAACATCACCGTCATCGCCAAGGACGGCACGGAAACGCCGCTCACCTTTGCCGAGCCCATCGAGATCAATATCCCCACGCTGAATCTCTCCGTTACCGCGCCCAACACCCCCTCCTTTGACACGGCCACCCCGGATGTGACGGTCACCGGCGTGGTGGACGACCCCACCAGCGCCGTATATGTAAACGACATGCAGCTCTCGGTGGATGAATCCGGCAACTTCGAGGGCAGCTACACCCTCTCGGCCGAGGGCGAAAACACCATCAACGTAGAGGCCCGCAAGAACGGCTATGCCATCGCCAGGCAGACCTTTGCTGTGAACTACGGCACGGCCACGCCGGGCGCCGCCACGCCGGGCGCCACTACGGGCGGCTCCACAGCCGCGCCGGGCGCCATGCCCACCGGCGCTACGGCCGTGGGCTATGCCACCACTGCCGATCTAAAGGTGCGTAGCCAGGCCAACTCCACCAGCGATGATACGGTAATCGGCAAGCTGGCCCTTAACCAAAAGATCTACATCATCGAAAAGGACGCCGGCAATTCCTGGGCCAAGGTGCTCTACAACGGCAGCGAGGCCTATGTATCCAACCTCTACATCAATATTGTGGACGGTTATACCGTGAAGGACGCCACCGTCACCACGGATAACCTCAACGGCAGATCCGGCTCCTCCAGCTCAAGCGAATCGCTGGCCAAATTCCCCCTCAACGCCACGGTGAGCTACATCAAGGATGTGGGCAACGACTGGAGCATGATCGAATACGACGGCAAGATCCTCTTCGCCGCCACCAATTATCTCAAGGTAAGCTAACCCAATATTATTGCGCCAAAAGAGGAAGGCAAACGCGCCTTCCTCTTTAATTGCTCTAAATTTACCTATTCAAACGCCCAGCCGTTTGGTTGGCTAGTGTTCATCGTGCCGTATACCGTCTCTGCGGAAAAGCAGCGTGATGCCCCAGATGCCGGCCAAGCCTACCAGCGTATACAGCACGCGGGAAATGGTGCTGCCCATGCCGCCAAAGATGGAGGCGATCAGGTCAAACTGGAAAAGGCCGATCATGCCCCAGTTCAGCGCGCCTATGATAACGAGGATCAGTGCGAGAGTATCCATGCAATTTGCTCCTTTGCTATGATGGGCTTAGCATACGCAAGAGCTTTTATATGGATACCAGGCAATTTTTTACTTTTGCTCTTGCGGCGCTTTTTTCTTATCGAAAATAGCTTCCACCTCGAAACGTTGGAAATCCACCGGCTCCATGAAATCCTCGGGCTTGAATACGGCCCGCGAAAATGCGGCAAGATCTTTGAGATGCTTTTTAAGCAGCACGGGCCGCGCCAGATCCAGGGCGTGGCAGGCCTCGCCCAGCAGGGCCGCCCAGTCCTCTACCTGGTCTGATTTCGTGTAATTCGCCTCGATCATGACTTCGCGCACAATGCGCTGCCCATCGCGAATGGTGGCCCATAGCCTCATAACAGCTTCCTCCAATCCAGGGGCCGCTCCGCCCGCTCCCGCAGCTCTTCCCCGCTCTTAGGCGGCAAAGGCTCCCCTTCCATAGCGCTAAACCTCGCGCGTAAAGCCTCCACGCTCTGGGGGCCTTCCGCGCTGCCCATGCAATCGCGGCAGGCGTTGCCGCAATTCGGGCAGCGGCAGCCGCTAAAGAGGCCGCGCTCCGTTTGGATCATATACGTTCCACAGGCCTTGCAGGCGCATCTCATGGCGCATTCGCCTCCGATACGGCCCCGACCCAGGCGCTTTTCTCCGCCGGGGGCGCGGCGGGAACAGGCGTCGCCTGTTCCACGGCGGCCCTGGCCAGCGGGCTGCTTGCGGGGATGAACTGCGCCATCTGGGAAATAGGGATGGTGAACGCCGGCTCCCCGGCGGACCAGGTGGCGATCTCATAAAGCTCGTAGACCAGCACGACCGCATCCTCGCTGATGAAGAACTGCTGGCTATCCGCGATGGGCATTACATCGCACAAGAGGGTCATGCCCTTGGCCTCCGCCTGCGCGGTGATGATATCCGGCATCACGCCCCGCCAGCGCTCGTCCTCCTGATCGAAAAGGTCGCCGATGGAGCAGAGCTCGCCCGCTTCCACATCGTAGGTCATATATACGGTTTCCAGGCTTTCGCTCTGCGCCCCGTTTTTTTCTCCTTCGCCCTCGTAAAGGTCGAGCAGCTCCATTCGCAGGGAAAAGATGCCGTTGCGGTTATACTCGATGCGATATTTCGTGAAGATAGAGGCGCTCACCTGCTGCGCGGAGGCGGCGGTAAGATCGAGGATTGAGCCGTTGATCGCATCCGCATGCTCGCAATAGAGCACGCGGGGATAAACGATATAGCCCTCGCCAAAACTCACCACGCTGCGCACAATGGAAAGGGGCGCGGAAGCATCCGCAGGGCCGGGCGTAGGCATGAATTCGGCCTCGCTCAAAAGGGCCGCATTGGCCGCCACCGGCTCGATGCGCACGGGAATACTCTTTGCGGCGCAGGCGGAGCACAGCAAAACAGCCGCCAGGGCCAGGGCCGTTAAAATGAGCCGCTTCATGCGCGCCGCCTCCTTTCTTTGCCTTCCTCCCCCAGAGTATAACATCCCGCCCCGCGCTTTGTGTATGAATTTAGCGTGAATTCACCAATATGGTCTCCGTATCCGCCAAGGCCTTTTCGATCATTTCCGTCCAATCGACCAGGGCTTCGCTCTCGCGCAGCTTTTGCACCGCAGGCTTGGTTACGGGGTGCTGGGGCACGAACACCGTACAGCAATCCTCATAGGGTAAAATGGAGGTTTCAAAGGTGTCAATCTTTTTGGCGATGGCGACGATCTCCTCCTTGTCAAAGCCGATCAGGGGCCGGAAAACCGGCATGGAAACCGCGTCGTCCGTTACGCACAGGCTCTCGATGGTTTGGCTGGCCACCTGGCCCAGTGCTTCGCCCGTGATCAGCGCTAGGGCCCCGTCCGCTTTGGCCCAACGCTCGGCGATCTGCATCATCAGCCGCCGCATAAGCACGGTGGTCTCCTTGGGCGGGC
>CAZAZI010000193.1:0-1724 GCA_964489575.1 uncultured Oscillospiraceae bacterium
AGTCAAAGCCCACATGGGCGGCCTTTTTTTGCACCTTGGCGCTGCGCATCAGGGCGGGGAAGGCGCGGGGCACGGCCCGCATGGCCTCGGCCGCAGTAGACTGGCGCTTCTCCTTCTGCTTGAGCTGCTCCCAGTTGTATTTTACCTCGCCGCTGCTCGCGGCATGCGCGCTGCCAAAAACATGCGGGTGGCGGTAGATCAGCTTTTGTACGATGCCGGTGCTCACATCCCGCAATGTGAAGGCGGCCTGCTCCTGCGCAATGATAGCGTGCAGGCCGATCTGCAACAGCAGGTCGCCCAGCTCCTCGCAAAGGGCCTCGTCGTCCTCCCGTTCAATGGCGTCCAGCACCTCGTAGGCTTCTTCGATCAGCGGCCCGCGCAGGGAAAGGTGGGTCTGCTCGGCGTCCCAAGGGCAGCCGCCGGGCGCGCGCAGCCTGGCCAGCACGGCCATCAAATCATCCACGCTTTTGCGCTCGAGCTGCTCCGGCACGGCCGGGGGCACGATGAGGCAGGTGCCGGCCGCATAGGCAGCCTGCCGATCCGCTGCCAGCAAGGGAATCCGTAGGGCCGTATAGCCTTCC
Source organism: uncultured Oscillospiraceae bacterium (assembly GCA_964489575.1). GTDB lineage: Bacteria > Bacillota > Clostridia > Christensenellales > CAG-138 > Pelethousia. Next base: position 582 of record CAZAZI010000193.1, read on the forward strand.
GGGCCCAGCGCGCAAAACCAAACGGGGTATTCATCCGGGAAGTATTCGCCAAGCGCCAGCTTCACATTGCCTGCGGCTAAGGCGGAATCCACTTCCTCGATGCAGAGGGTATGGTAGGGATTCAAAATGGCGGGCAGGCCGCTGGCTGCACAGCAGGCCAGGCCATCTTCCGGCAGGGGGTGGGGCAGGGCGCAGCGGGCGGCTTCCGCATAGCCGGGAGAGGGCAGGCGGCGAACCGCCGCGCCGTCCCTTTCGGCCCGCCGCAGCAAGGCCGCGAGGGCGGCATCCCCCATGCCCCGGCCGCATACGGCATAGACGGCGTCCTGCCCGGGGCCGCAGAGCCTATCTGCGATAGCCGCGTTGAGCTGATCAAAATCGGCGGCTGTTTCATAAAGTTCGTCCATGGCGGCATAGGGCAGGCCCAGGGCCAGCAGGGGGGCCGCGCAGGGGCTTTCCACAGTCTGCAGATATAGATGTTTCGCGGTTTTAACGGCCTCCCAGGCCGCGGCGGTGGTATGGCCGGGGGTGGCCAAGGGGGCGATGGTAAGGGTATAGCTCATGGTTCGTATTCCTCCAGGCTGCAAACGCAGCGGGATGTGATGCAGATAAGCTCCCCTTCCGGGCCGCAGCCCTCGGGGGTGGTGGCCTTGACGCTGACCCTGGCGGCGTCGCAGCACAGCGCGCGGGCCAGGTTTTGGCGCATGGCCGGAATATGCGGGGCCAGCTTAGGCCGCTGGGCCACAATGGTTGCGTCCAGGTTGCCCAAGAGATAGCCCTTTTCCCGCAGGAGGGCGTTCACGGCGCAAAGCAGCTCCAGTGATCGAATATCCTTATAACGCGCGTCGCTATCCGGGAAATGGCTGCCGATATCCCCCAGGGCGACCGCGCCCAACAAGGCGTCGATAACGGCATGGGTCAGCACATCCGCATCCGAATGGCCCAGGAGCCCCAGATCAAAGGGGATCTCCGCCCCGCCCAGCACAAGGGCCCGGCCGTTCACCAGGCGGTGGGTATCCTCGCCAAAGCCCACGCGGGAGGCGCGGCTTCTGAGCAGCGCTTCAAAGAGGGGGATGTCCGCAGGCGTGGTCAGCTTTTGGTTGCGGGGGCTGCCCGGGGTGAAATGCACCTCGCCATAGGCGCGGC
>CAZAZI010000193.1:1734-4052 GCA_964489575.1 uncultured Oscillospiraceae bacterium
GGCGGTAGATGGCCGCGTCATCCGTGGCGCAAACGCCGGCCTGCCGCGCGGCTTCGTAGGCCGCGAGGATACGCACCCGGTCAAAGGACTGGGGGGTTTGCGCGGCCAGCAGGGCATCGCGATCCAAAACGGCGCCGCCCTGCCAGATGGTATCCCTTGGCGGCAGGGCTGCCACGCCGCTGCCCCGCGCGAGAGCGCCCGCGATGCTATCCGAAATAACGGAGGGCTCCGCCAGGCAGCGGGCCGCGTCGTGGATGGCCACGACCTCGCCTTCTGCCGGCAGCAGGGCGTTATAAACGGAATCCCCCCGCGCGGCTCCGCCTTCCACCAGGCGGATGCGCACGCCGGTTTTGCCATAGCGTCCAGCCAGGGATTGCGCCAGCGGCCGCGTCGCATCGGACACCGCGATTAGGAAATCCGTTACATCCGCGCGCAAAAAGGCCAGCAGCGCATATTCCAGCGGGGTGCGGCCGGCAAGGGGCAGGGCCAGCTTATCAAAACCCATTCGGCTGGAGCTGCCGGCCGCCAGCAGAATGGCCGTAACGCCGCCGCTCATGCGCCCCCCTCGGGCAAAAGCTCGTACATGCCGGAAGCATCCGCCTTGAGAGCGTGCTCCTGCACGGAGAGTACCTTAAGCCGCACGTGCTTGCCGGAAAGCAGGATGTCCAGCTCATCCCCCTCCTTGACCTCTGCGGAAGCCTTGGCCACCCGGCCGTTGATCTGTACCCGGCCCAGGCCGCAGGCTTCGTTGGCCACGGTGCGGCGCTTGATCAGGCGGGATACCTTGAGGTATTTATCCAATCGCATGTTAGAAACTCCCTTTTTTCGTATGGAAAGATAATACCATATTTGCGGGCAAAAAACGAGGGGGCAGGGCCCCCTCGCATGGTATCGCTTGTTTGAACCGCGGCTTAACCCACGGCGCCGTCGTAAGAATGCACCAGCTCTTCGTTGATCTTCACGCTGCCGTCATTCTTCCAGGTGTCCAGCATGGCGGCCCATTCTTCTTCCTGCAAGCCATCCAGCAGCAGGGTGGTGGCGCCTTCCTTCACGCTATCCAGCGCCACTGCGCCCGGCGTTTCATCGGCCAGGTAGTAGAGGATATGGCAACCGTCCACATCCTGGACAACCTCGCTGTATTGGCCCAGGCGCAGGGTGGAGAAGGCGGTTTTCACCTCTTTGGACCAATCCATGCTGCTCTCGTATTTGTTGCTGATGAGCAGGCCCTTCTGGGCGATGGTTTCAAAGCTGAGGATATCGGCATCCTCTGTATATTCGGCCATAACGGTAGCAAAATCGCCGCCGGCCTTCAGCTTGGCATAGGCTTCGTTGGCCTTTTCAAGCGCGGGCGCCATGCGTGTGGCGTCAAGGGCGGCAACTTCCTTTTCCAGCGCCTTATATTGGGTTATGATCTCGTCCAGGCGGGCGTTCGCCTTGCCGCCGATGGCTGCGTCAAAGGCCAGATCGCCGTATTCGGCTGCCAGGGCATCCATCTGGTCCGTTTTGGCGGTGTATTCTTCGCTGGGCTCCCCATCCGGGGAGATGAGGATGTGCAGCGCGCGGCTGTAGCCCTCGGGCACATAGAGGGCGGGTGTGCCGCCGTATTTTTCGTAGCTCTCCTCGTCGGTTTTATAAGCGCCGCCGTCCGTGGTGTAGGTGTCCTGCTGCTCGGCCAGGGTATCGTTATACCAGGTTTGCAGCGTTGCGTCATCTACGGAAATGCCCTTGAGGGTTTCCTCGCGGAAAAGCTCGCTGATGGCGTTATCCTTATAATAATCGCGGATCCATTCCACAAATTCGTCATAGCCCATGGCGGAGCCGGTGTAGTATTCGGTTTCGGCTACCAATAATTCCTTGGCGCGCGCTTCCACGTCGATGGAAGAATCCGCTTCGGCCTCGCTTTCGGCCTGCGTGCGGTAGGTATCCATCAGGTATTCGAGCTCTTCCGTGACGCTGGATTCGATCTCGGCAAGCTTTTCAGCGCCCAGCTCTTCAAAACCGGCCGCTTTCGCCTGGTAGGCGAGGATCTTTTCCTCTGCCAGCACATCCACGATGAAATCCTGGAATTCGCTCAGGGCGGCCTCGTCGGAATAGATGTCGTAGCCATAGTTGGTATAGTAAGAGGCGTAGGTGTCGAACAGGTCGATGTATTCGCCCATAGTGACGGTTTCGTCGCCCACGGTGATCACGACGGCATCCCGATCCGCATCCGAAACGGGGGCGGCAGCGGTGGGCGCGGCTTCGCTTTCGGGCTTGAGGGAGCAGCCCGCAAAGACGCTCAGCGCCAGAAGGGCGGCCAGGGCAAGGGCAGTTAATTT
>CAZAZI010000194.1:0-4043 GCA_964489575.1 uncultured Oscillospiraceae bacterium
AGCGGCCCTCAATGATATCATGCAGCAGCTGGATGGACTTTTCGCCCATCAAGGCCGCGTCGACGTGGAGGGTCGTCAGGGGCGGAATAAAATATTCCGCTACCGTGATATTGTCGATCGAAATCACGGATACATCTTCTGGCACCGAAAGGCCCATTTGGACGAGCCCGCTGATCACGCCGATCGCCGAAAGGTCGTTGCAGCAAAAGATCGCGCTTGGCGGTTCGGAATCCCGCAGCACCGCCAGCAGCGCGTTGCGGGTGGCTTCGGGTACGTTCGTCCCATCGTCGGAGGCCCCCATGGTCCAGCCGGCTCTTATACGAAGATCCGCTTCGGACAAGGCCCGGTTATAGCCCATCAGGCACCGCAGATAGAAGTCCGGCAGCGATTTGATCCCCATATAAGCGATATCGCGGTGCCCCAGATCGATCAAGTGCCTGCAAACCCGATACGCCCCTTCCTCATAGTCCATCTTGATGCAGGGGTAGGGCGGGCTCTGAATATGCGAGTCTATCGCAACGACAGGGATATTGCGTTCCTGTAAAGTCGCGAATACCAGCGGATTGATATCATGCATCACGACGGCGCCGTCGATGTTTCCTTGCCCGATGGCTCGCGTGAGAGAATCCGTGTTTTTCAGGTTCATCTCCGGCAGCAGCGTAATGCTATAGCCCATTTTATTCGCCTCGCAAACAGCGGCCTTGATGGTATTGTTTGCAAAAGCGTCGGAAAACATCGCATAGGATTCGCTGTTGATAAAGGCAATGTTGAAGCTTCTTTGCATGCTGAGCCTTCGGGAATTGATGTTGGGGATATACCTTTCCTGCTCGATTACCTGCAAGACCTTTTTGCGCGTTTCATCGCTGACCCCTTTTTTATTGTTGATAACGAAAGAGACCGTTGTAGGCGACACACCGGCAAGCATAGAAATCTTTTTAATGCTCATTGTTTTCAAAGCATCTCCTCCTAGGAGCCTTTATTATAGCATATGTTCTCAAAAAGCAAAAGGGACTTAAATCGGTTTAGTTTGGTTCTTGACATTCGTCCCTTGCAAACTATAATGAAATTATACGCTAAAAATGTTCGGAGGAAAACGATATGGAGTATTCGATCACCCGTAGCCAACTGCATCGGTGGTGCACGATTCCCCGCGATACGCTTGCGTCCCATCCGGGCAGCAAGGTCGACCGGATCGATATGTATCCTACGAAGGCCGCCACCATGGAGCACATCGGGAACCTGATGGCACAGGAGATTATTGCAAACAACAAGGCTGGCAAGCCTACAAAGTGGATCCTTCCGGCAGGCCCTCTGGAACAGTATACTACGTTTTGCCACAGGGTCAATGCGGAAAGGATCAGCTTGAAGCATCTTTATGTTTTTCATATGGACGAATGGCTCGACTGGCAGGGGCGCCCTTATGCCGTTCAATATGCCTTTAATAGCCTTCGCGGCATCATGCTGCACGATTTTTACGGCAGAATCGACCCGGAGCTGAACGTGCCGGAATCACAGCGTATATGGCCGGATATCCATGACGTCGACTATTTTGACAGGAAGGTAGCGGAGCTTGGCGGCATCGACACAGTTTGGGCAGGGATCGGCTGCAAGGGTCTTATCGCATTTTGCGAAGCCCCGCGAGACCCTTATCACCGCATCACGATCGAAGAATTTGCCGCGTCCAAGACGCGTATCGTGCATATCAATCCGGATACCATCGTTGCGCTGTCCGAACGCGAGGCCGGCGGCTGCTATGACGCCATTCCCCCCATGGCGATCACGCTTGGCTTTGCATCGATCTTAACATCCAAAAGGATCGTGTTTATGATCACGACCGGCGCATGGAAACAGACGGTGGTTCGGGTGCTGCTGTTCAGCCAACCAACATTAGAGTACCCGGTGACGTTGCTCGTGGATCGCATTCCGGAAAAGATACTTTGTTGTGATGAATTCACCGCCACACACCCGATGGAGGCCGATCAGGGCTTCTATGCGGCGCAGCTGCAGGTATGAAGGCCATGAGCGCCTATGAAAATGCGAAAGTGCTGGTCTTTCACAGCCACGGCGTTGGGCAGGCCGTAAACCTTAGCGCCCTTCCGAGCGAAGGCGAAACGGTATGGGCGGCGTCTTGGGAGATCGGCAACGACGGCGCAAAAGGGTCCAACGTCGCGGCCGCGCTCGGGAATTTGGAAATACCTACGGCATTTGCCGGCAGGATCGGCACGGACATTTGGGGGGACATGGGGCTTGATTGGCTCAAAAAAGCGAACATCGATCTGTCGCACCTCATAAAAGACCCAAATATGGCCACCATGATCGGCATGGTAATGGTCGATAAAGAAGGCAGGAACTCCATCATCCTGGGCGGCAGGCCGGCCGGATTCACACAGGAGGAGATCCGTTCAACCATCGACGAGTGCCTTGGCGCGCGCTTTTTAATCACAGGCTTTGAAATACGAAACGATGATGCGCTTTCCATCCTGCGTTATGGAAAGCAAGCGGGAGACCATCCCAAATTTTGTGTAAACCTGCATCGGGGTGTAGAATGGAAGCACCACAATGGAGGTTACCAAAATGGCAAGGAGAAATCGAACTCCGGAAGAAAATGAGCGCAGGGCAAAAATCCGGGAATTGCTGCAGACAAGCAACATCGGCAGTATGGACGACATTCAGAATCTGTTTAAAGAGACGATCGCGGAGTTCATGGAAAACGGCTTGGAAGCAGAGCTGGATGAGGAGCTGGGTTACAGCAAGTATGACTACAGGAACAAGGACACGGACAACAGCCGAAACGGGCACAGCAGCAAGACGCTGCGCACTAGCTTCGGGGAGGTGGGCGTGTCTGTCCCCCGTGACCGGAAGGGTGAGTTTGAGCCACGGGTATTAAAAAAAAATCAGACGAGTGTGAGCCAGGATATTGAGGAAAAAATCCTGTCCATGTATGCCAAGGGCATGACTACCGGCGACATAGAAACCCATATCCAAGATATTTACGGCATAGAGGTTTCTGACACGACCGTGAGCCGCATCACCGACAAGATACTGCCCATCGCCAAAGAATGGCAGCAGCGGCCATTGGAGGCCGTCTACGCGGTTGTTTTCATGGACGCCATTCACTACCACGTTCGCAGCGAAGGCCAGATCGTTAAGAAGGCAGTCTACATTGCCATTGGCGTCGATTTGGAAGGGAAAAAGGACGTTTTAGGGATGTGGGTCGGCGAAAATGAGAGCGCCAAGTTCTGGGCAACAGTGCTCAACGGCCTGAGGAATCGGGGTGTTAAGGATGTTTTTATTGCCTGCACAGACAATCTGAGCGGTTTCACGAACGCAATTGAGGCTGTGTTCCCGCAGACTGAGATTCAAAACTGCATCATTCACCAGTTGCGCAATTCCAGCAAATATGTCTCCTACAAGGATCTGAAAGCGCTTATGGCCGACCTGAAAGCAGTTTACGCCGCTGTGGACGAGCCGTCGGCTCTGGACGCGCTGGACACGTTCTCGGCGCGCTGGGATAAGAAATATCCTAAAATCGCGCAGTCTTGGCGGGATAATTGGGCTAATCTGAGCACTTACTTTAAATACCCGCAGGAGGTGCGGCGGCTGATCTATACCACCAATGCCATAGAAGGATTCAACCGCCAACTGCGCAAGGTAACGAAGTCCAAATCCGTATTCCCCACAGACGACAGCCTGCTAAAAATGTTGTATCTGGCCATGGTGGACATCACGAAAAAGTGGACGGGACGGCGGCAGGATTGGAGCGTCATCCACGCGCAAATGGCCGTATTCTTCGCTGACCGTATGCCTGAGTAACGCCGCCGACGACGGACGTCAAGGGTACACATGCGGCCGCGTCGCCCTTGACATCCGCCCCCGTTGGCGTTATCTTTCTAACAAGGCGGCAACGAACAAGTCCGCTGCCGCCATTAAAAATTCTGCTCTGTTTTACACCATCGTTTACAGTTTACACAGAATATGGGATATACCCTAAAAATCCATGCGTCTGCTTTTTTATGTAAATTCCCGGTTGCTATTCTGCATTG
>CAZAZI010000195.1:0-3531 GCA_964489575.1 uncultured Oscillospiraceae bacterium
AGGTGGATAGCGGCGGCAGCGGCTGCGGCTGTTCGGCCAGCGTGCTCAATGCCTACCTGCTGGACCGCATCGAGCAGGGGGATCTGCGCCGCATCTTTTTCATGGCCACCGGCGCGCTGATGAGCCCCACCAGCGGCATGCAAAGCGAAAGCATCCCCGGCATTGCCCACGGCGTGGTGCTGGAGCGCAAATAAGTGGAGGGAAAAGCGATGAATTATCTTTGGGCGTTCCTCATCGGCGGCGGCATCTGCGTAATCGGCCAGCTGCTCATCAGCCTCACCCGGCTCACCCCGGCCCGCATATTGGTGGTTTTCGTCACAGCGGGCGTATTCCTTACGGCCCTGGGCCTCTATGAACCGCTGGTGGAGTTGGGGGGCGCCGGGGCTACCGTGCCCCTCACGGGCTTTGGCTATTCCCTGGGCATGGGCGCGATTGAAGGGGCCATGGAAAGCGGCGTGATCGGCGCTTTCACCGGCGGCATGAAAGCCACCGCCGGCGGCGTATCCGCCGCCATCCTTTTCGGCTACCTCAACGCGCTGATCTTTACGCCGAAGACGAAGAAATAACGGTATTTCTCCGCCGATCTACCCTGCGACACGCAAAAAAGTGGCAATTGCCACTTTTTTGATTAGACGGGGGGTTATTGTACTTGCGCGTCCGATACGGGGGGGGAGAGCAGGCCGGGGTTGGCCAGGGCCGTGCTGCCATCCTGGTTCTTGACGATCTCGTAGGCCGGGTCGAGGCCGGAGCCGGCGAGGAAGCCGGGCCATACGTAGTAGGTGAGGGCGTGGGCGTTGTATTTGCTGGTCGCGATGGGCTTGGTTTCCACCACAGCGCCGCCCTTTTTGTAGGTGGCATAGCTTTGGTAGATGTAGCCGTCCTTGGCGGATTTATATTTCATCCAATAGGGGGCGGTAATCCAGGACTGCACCTCGTATACGGTCTCGGGCGCGGGGATGGTTTCCACAAGCTCTGAGGATAGCTCGATGGTATCGAAGGTATCCGGGAAGGGCTCGCCGTACAGCTCGCACACAACGGTATAATCGGAAGTATCCACCCAGATGAAAACATAGACCGGGCTTTCGGTGTTGTTTTTCCAGGTGAAATCGATGGTGCCCGTGTTGATGGTCGCGTCCAGGCCGCCATCGATATAGCCGCTGCGGCTGGAGTGGTTGCGGCGGTAGGTAACTTCCAAATCACCCTTGAGCACGGCGTTGTAGATCGTGGTGGAAATCTGGCACACGCCGCCGCCGGGCTGATCCTCCGTGCCCGCGCCGCCGCCGATCACAGCCGGCGCCATCATCCAGCCGTATTTCTCATAGCGGTCGCCCAATATGGTGTTGGAGGAGAATTCCTCACCGGGCTGGAGCGTGGTGCCGTAAACCAGGCCCGTGGCTTTTTTAAGGTTGAACACGCGGTTGGCGTTGCTGCGGGTGCTTTTGTAGGAGGTGAAGGCGCTGGAGCGCAGCACAAGGTTCTCCTTGAGGGTCTCCGCCGTGATTTCGGAGGGGATATTGGTCATAGCCACGGTCAGGTCTCCAAAATCCTTATCCGCGGTGCGGCGGTTCACTTCTTCCATCACGGCTTCGACATCGATGCCGTAGCCATCCACAGCGGGCACGAAATCAAAGAAGAGATCCCGCTTATCCGTGATGCTGCCATCCTTGGGCAGGGAGATGTTGACGGCGGCCTGCGCCTTGGTATCCTCGTTGATGGCCAGGGCCTTTACGGCAACGCTGGCGGGGACGGCCTCGGTGGTGAGGGCGTCCGCAAAGGTATGGATGAAAGCCTCCACGCGGGCGGGGATCACGGTATATTCAAGATCATAGGAGCGGCCCTCGGATTTGATGCTTTGAAGCTCCGCTTGCAGGGAGGCAAGATCGCCGCTGCGGGCCAGCTTGAGCGCTTCCTCGATATCTTGCTCCGTATTGAAGGTAATGTCGAAATAGGAGCTATCCGCCTGGTAGCCCTTGCCGTCGCATTGGAAGTTGAAATAGATGTTATCTTTAATTTGCTGCTCCACAGCGGCGAGGGCAGTGCGCGCCTCAGCCGGGGACATGCCGGAAACATCCACCCCGCCGATGCTTACCCCTTCGTGAAACACGCCGGATTCGATGATGTTTTGCCGCAGCTGCTCCTTATGCTGGCCGTCGAAATAGAGGTAGGCAAACACGCCTCCCACCAGCACCAGGATGCCCGAGAGCACGATAATGGTAATCTTGAAGCCGGAACGGCTCTTTTTGCGCTTCTTTTTTTTCTTCTTTGCAGTACGAACGTCTGTTTCCATTTATTCTTCCTTCCCCGAAAACCCCGCCATAAACGGGATTTTATCAAGGAGCTATGCGAATGCCCGCTTGGAAAAACCGCCAAATGCGGGCTAAATCCAGATACACAGCCCTATACCACCTGATTATACGTGATGGGCTCGTTAACTGTAAAGGAGAAGATTATGAAGATTTCTAAAACAATGCGGCGATACTTCTACCGTTTACGAAAGGGACGGCATGTGGTACAATTTATCAAATAAAGAGAAGGAGGCGCTCCATGGAAAAGCGAACCGATACCCGGCTCCTGGTGTTTTACGCACTTTTTGCCGCGCTTATTTTCCTCCTGGGGCTGACGCCCCTGGGCTATATCATGCTGCCCATCGCCGCGATCACCACCGTGCATATCCCGGTGATCGTAGGCGGGTATACCCTGGGGCCCAAGGGCGGTTCTCTACTGGGCTTCTTCTTTGGCCTCACCAGCCTAATCCGCTGCTTTACCACGCCGGATGCCACAGCCGCCGTAGTGCTGGGCACGGCTACGGGCTTCGGGCCCTATAACCTGCTGCTGGTTGTGGCCATTATTTTCCTCCCTCGGGTGCTCACGGGCCTTTTCAGCGCCCTGCTCTACCGGGCTCTTGCAAAAACCGGCCGGGATGTGCCGGCCATGGGCGCGGCCGCTTTTGTGGGCAGCCTTACCAACACGGTGTTTTACCTGGGCGGCCTATACGTGCTGGCCAATGCCCAAACGGCGCAGATCATGGGCGTGACCGGCTCGGCCCTGCTAAAGGCGCTCCTTGGCATCGTGGCCCTCAACGGCGTATTGGAGGCCGTAGCTGCGGTGATCCTCTGCTGCGCCGTGGGCAAGGCCCTCAAGGCCGTGCTGGCGCGCAAATGAACGGGCCGGCCGCAAGAATTATATTATATTTAATAGGAAAAAGTTAATCGCAAAAGGAGAATACCGCCGCATGCTTTTGGTCATGGATGTCGGCAACACCAATATAAAAACCGGCCTTTTCCAGGATGGCAAGCTCTATTCCTCCTGGCGGCTCACCACGGAGCCCAAGCGCACGTCAGATGAATACGGCGTGCAGATGGAATCGTTCTTCCTGCATATGGATCTGCCTACCAGCGCGGTCACAGGCATCATCATGAGCAGCGTGGTGCCGGGGGTCAACTATACCCTCGAACATATGTGCGAGTTGTATTTCCATGGCCAGCGCCCTCTGTTCGTGAGCAATGTAGCAAGAGGGAACTGGACAAGTCC
>CAZAZI010000195.1:3541-3979 GCA_964489575.1 uncultured Oscillospiraceae bacterium
AGCAATGAAATGAACCTGGGCCTGCGCATCCTCTATGATTACCCCGATAAGCTGGGTGCGGATCGCATCTGCAACGCCGTGGCAGCTTACAAGACCTACGGCGGCCCTGTGGTGGTGGTGGATTTTGGCACTGCCACCAGCTTTTCCGTGGTCAGCCGCGAAGGGGATTTCCTGGGCGGCCTCATCTGCCCCGGCCTGATGGTATCTGCGGACGCTTTAATCGAACACACGGCGCAGCTGCAAAAGGTGGAGTTCCTCAAGCCCGCGCGCGTTATCGCTACCAATACGGAGGACGGCATGCGCTCGGGCCTCATTCGGGGCTATGTGGGCCAAGTGGATTATATTATCCGCCAGATTGAACACGAGCTGGGCTATGAGGTGCGTACCATCGGCACAGGCGGCATGAGCAGCATGATCGCCAGCGATACGGATCGCATC
>CAZAZI010000196.1:0-3942 GCA_964489575.1 uncultured Oscillospiraceae bacterium
GGGTGAAGGGATTTGAACCCCCGGCCCCATGCTCCCAAAGCACGTGCGCTACCAGACTGCGCTACACCCCGCTGAACGTTCGTGCGTCACGCGACGCATACAAATATACCGCATTTTTGCCCGCTTGTCAATATTCTTTTTTTCCGGAAGCGTGCGGCAATTTGAAGCCACGGCGGAGGGAAGGCCGCTATTGCGTCCGTCGCGCGCGCTTCATTAGTGTATTATATCATAATAAGAAGGGAAATGGGAGGAATCCATGCAATTTTCTCGGATTGCGCAGCAGGGCGAAACTAGCTATAATAGAAACTGGATCATTTTGAATACAAAGGAGAGAGCATGCGTAACCCCCCATTCGTATCCCCCGAGGCTATCGCCGAGGGCCGCGCCGCGGCGTCCCGCCTGCGGGAAGCCCTAAAGGGCAGGCCCTTACATTATTATATCGAATCCTATGGCTGCCAGATGAACGACCATGACAGCGAGAAGCTGGCGGGCATGCTGGCCACGATCGGCTACCAGAAGGCCGCAGCCAAGCCGGAGGCGGATCTGATCCTTTTTAACACCTGCTGCGTGCGCGAGCATGCGGAAAAGCGCGTGTTCGGCAACGTCGGCGCATTAAAAAAGCAAAAGGATGAGAACCCAAACCTCTTGGTGGCCGTATGCGGCTGTATGATGCAGCAGGCAGAGGTAGCGGAAAAGCTTTATAAACGCTTCCCCTTTGTGGATCTGGTCTTTGGCACCAACGAACTGCACAGGTTCCCCTTCTTGCTGGAGGAAGCCCTCGCGGGCAGGCGGGTCTTCGCCGTCTCCCAGGGGGAGGGGGAGATCGCCGAGGGGTTGCCGGTTCTTCGGGAGAGCGGCTTTTCCACCAATGTCACCATCATGTACGGCTGTGATAACTTCTGCACCTATTGCATCGTACCCTATGTGCGGGGCAGAGAGCGCTCGCGCGCCAGCGAGAGCATTTTGCAGGAGGTGCGTGAGCTGGCCCGGGCGGGCTATAAAGAGATCACCCTCCTGGGGCAGAACGTTAATTCCTACCGGGGTGATGGGGGTGAGGTGGATTTTCCCGAACTCCTTCGTAAGGTGCACACGGTGGAGGGCATTGCCCGCATCCGCTTCATGACCTCCCACCCCAAAGACCTTTCGCCCCGCTTGATCGAAGCCATGGCGGAACTGCCCAAGGTCTGCGAGCATATTCACCTGCCTGTGCAAGCGGGCAGCAGCCGCATCCTAACCGCTATGAACCGCAAATATGCCCGGGAGGATTATCTCGCTTTGGTGGCAGCCCTGCGGCAAAAGGTGCCGGCCATCGAGATTACCACGGATATTATCGTGGGCTTTCCAGGCGAGAGCGAAGAAGATTTTCAGGATACCCTCAGCCTGGTGCGGGAAGCGGGCTTCAGCGCGGCCTATACCTTTATGTATTCTCCCAGGCGGGGCACCGCAGCCGCCCGCATGGAAGGGCAGATCGACGAAACCATGAAAAAAGAGCGGCTGGCCCGGCTCAACGGGGAGATCGCCGCTTCCTTGCAGGAGCAAAACCGGCGCTTCATTGGCCAAGAGGGCGAAGTGCTGGTGGAAGGCTTTGATAAGCGGGGCCAGGAGACGATGGCCTATGGCAAGCTGCCCTGCTTTAAAATGGTCTACTTCCCAGGCGGGGGAGAGCTGGTGGGCAGTCTCTGCCGCGTGCGCATCACCGCGGCCCACGCCAATTCCCTCGTCGGCGAGCGGATCGACAGCTAGAATATAAAACAAGATCGAAGAAGAAAGGGATACAAACGATGATCATCGAAAAAGCGCAGGAGCTTGGCCTTGCTTTGAGCGAATCGGCGGAGTTTTGCCGTATGATGGAGGCTAAGGCCGCCATGGATAAAAATGAACCCATCCAGCATATGATGCGGAATTACACCCAAAAACGGGAAGAAATCGTAGGCCTGATGGAGGGGGAGGAAGCCGACAAGGGAGAGATGATGGATTTGAGCCGCCAGCTCGATGAGATCCAAAACGCCTTGGTAACCCACCCCGTGTTCGCGGAGATGGTAGAGGCCCAACAGGGCTTTCAGGCGCTGATGCAGCAGGTGAACCGCACCATTGCCGCCTGCATTGGCATGGACGACCCGGATCTTAGCGAAGCGCAAGAAGGCGGCTGCAGTGGCAGCTGCGCCTCCTGCGCGGGATGCAAGCACTAAAGAGCAGCGAGAAAAGGAGCCATATGCCCGCAAGCCTCACCCCTATGATGCAGCAATATATGCAGGTGAAGGAGCAGTATCCGGACTGCATTTTGCTGTATCGGCTCGGTGATTTTTATGAGATGTTTTTTGAGGACGCGCTCATCGCCTCCAAGGAGCTGGAAATCGTGCTCACGGGGCGGGATTGCGGCCTGGAGGAGCGCGCGCCCATGTGCGGCGTGCCCTATCATGCCGTAGATATGTATATCAACCGCCTCATCGAGAAGGGGCGCAAAGTAGCCATCTGCGAGCAGCTGACCGATCCCAAGGAGAGCAAGGGCCTGGTGGAGCGGGAGGTGATCCGCGTGATCACACCCGGCACCGTGATCGAGGAGAGCATGCTCTCCGAGCGGCAGAATAACTACATCGCTTCAATTTATCTCTTTGAAAGCAGCCTGGGGCTTGCATATTGCGATGTATCGACCGGCACTTTCTATGCCCTGGAACTGGGCGGCGCCAACTGGGCCGGGGACTTGGTAGACGAGCTTACCCGCATCCAGCCCACGGAGATCATCGCCAACGACGCCCTCTTTTTGCAAGAGCTGCTGGTCAAGCGGCTGCAAAGCGCTTATTATATCCAGTGCTACAACAGCCGCGCCTTTGAGCAGGCTGCGGCCCGGAGCCGATTGCTGCGGCACTTCAGCCTAAACGACCTTAAGCCCTTCGGCCTGGAGGAGCTATCCTACGCCGTACCCGCGGCCGGGGCCCTAATGGCCTATTTGGAAGAAACGCAAAAGAACACCCTAGCCCACATCCGCCGGATTCGCCCTGTGACGCGCTCCAAATACATGCGCATTGACTCGGCCTCCCGCCGCAATTTGGAGTTGACCGCGCCCCTTCGGGCGGAGGGCGGCAAGAAGGGCACCCTACTTTATTTGCTTGATCAAACAGCCACCGCCATGGGCGGCCGCATGCTGCGGGCCTGGATCGAACAGCCGCTGCAAAACATCGCTGAGATCGACGCCCGGCTGGACGCGGTGGAGGCCCTGCACAAAAGGCCGGTAGAGCGGGAAGCCCTGGGCAAAGCTCTTTCCTCCGTATACGATATCGAGCGGCTTTGCAGCCGCATCGCCTATGGCTCTGTGAATCCCCGGGATTGCCAGGCGTTGGCGCAATCCCTAAAGCGAATCCCTGAGATTTTGCCCGTATTGGATCTTTTAAAGGCGGGCGAGCTGCGCCGTATCCGCGAAGGGCTGGACCCGATGGAGGATATCCTGGCCCTTTTAACGAGCGCCATCGCTGAAAATCCGCCCATCAGCGCCAAGGAAGGCGGTTTCATCCGCGAGGGTTACAACGCCGAACTCGACGGCTACCGCGCCGCCTCCCGCGATGGGAAGGATTGGTTGACCCGGATGGAATCGGCCGAGCGCACGGAAACCGGCATCAAAAACCTCAAGGTGGGATTTAACCGGGTTTTTGGCTATTATATCGAAGTCAGCCGCACGGCCCAGCATCTGGTGCCCTATACCTACCAACGCAAGCAAACCCTGGCAAACTGTGAGCGCTATATCACGCCGGAGCTTAAAGAGCTGGAAAGCACCATCCTGGGCGCGGAGGAAAAGGGCATCGCCCTGGAATATCAGCTTTTTGTGGAATTGCGCCGCGTGCTCGCCGAATGTATCGATAGGCTGCAGGAGAACGCCCGGCTATTGGCCAGCCTGGATGTGTATTTCAGCCTGGCCCAGGCCGCCTTCCTTCATAATTACAACCGGCC
>CAZAZI010000197.1:0-3878 GCA_964489575.1 uncultured Oscillospiraceae bacterium
GGTGTCCGGCCCCATGGCCTTAAACTGGGCGCTGTTCACATTGCGGATGGCCCCGAAGTGGATCTCCATCACCCAATCGCGCTTGCCGTATTCTTCGCCCAGGAAAAGCATGCACGCATATTGATAGGCCGCAGCTTCGCGCGGGGCAACTTCTTCGCCCCGAATGGCCTTGGCGAGGATGGCGTCCAGCTCGGCCTCGGTAGCTGCCACGCGCTCGAGGGATTCGATGCCGTGGTCGGAAGCGGAGCAGCCGTGGCCGGCGAAGTGATCCATGCGGGCGCGGACGGCTTTGCGCAGGGCTTCCATGCTGTTTATCTCGCCCAACTTGGCCATGTAGGCGGCAAAGCCGGGCTGCCGGATATTCGTCAGCATATCTGGCCGCCAGGCAGGCTTGACGGTAATGTTGAAGGTGGGGTCCGCGGCCAGCTTTTCGTGCCACTCGAGGGTGTCGAGCGGGTCGTCCGTGGTGGCGAGGCCGACTACGTTGGAACGCCGCAAAATCTCGCGCACGGTGAGGCCGGCGCGAAGCGCCTCGCAGCACCGGTTCCAGATTTCTTCCGCCGTATCCTCGTTAAGGGGGGTGTCGCAGCCGAAATAGCGCTTGAGCTCCAGGTGCGCCCAATGGTAGACGGGGTTGCCGGGAATTTTGGGCATGCAGCGGCTAAACGCCAGGAATTTTTCGTAGTCGCTCGCGTTGCCCGTGACGTAGCGCTCGGACTCGCCGCAGGCGCGCATGATGCGCCAACGGTAATGGTCGCCGTAAAAATTGCCGCCCAGCCAGAGCTGGGCAATGTTATCGTACGCCCGATCCTCGTAAATCTCCCGGGGCGGCACATGGCAATGGTAATCGATGATGGGCATTTTGGCCGCGTAGCCGTGATAAAGCGCGCGGGCCGCGTCCGTCGTTAGAAGAAAATCCTCGTCCATAAATGCTTTCATAGTTGCCTACCTGCCTTTAAGTTGTTCTTTGCAATCCATCGAATAATTACAAATTGGATTGCAGCGACTCGTGCTGTGGATCCATATAGCTATCAAGATTGGTTTTAAGGATGATGCGGGTATCCACGTGCAGGCGGGGCTTGGGAGGCATCCAGCCTTCGAGGATGTGCCGCACCAGCAGCCGGGCGGCTTGCAGGCCCTGGCGGCAGGGGTCCTGATAGAGCAGGGCGCCGCACCAGCCCTCGCGCAGGGCTTCCGCCGTGCGCTCCGTAAGGTCGTAGCCCACGATTTTGATATCCCGGCGGTCAAGCGTTTTTACGGCCTGCAGCGCGCCCACGGTGCTGGAATAGCCCGTGCAGAACACGCCGTTGATATCGGGAACGCGCGCGATCAAGTCGATAAGGCTCTTGGCCGCCAGATCCGGGTCGCTGAGGCACTCGGAGCAGGGGTAGATGCGCAGATCCGGCGCCTCCAGCTGGGCGTATTCGCAAAAGCCGCCGAAGCGCTCGATAAAAGGGGTGGCCCGGCTGAAATTGCCCAGGATGGTTACGTTGCCCTTGCCGCCCAAGAGGAGGCTGAGCAGCTCGCCGCCCATCAGGCCGGATTGGCGGGAGTTGTTGCCCACGTAAAAGAGGCGCTGGCTATCCGGCGCGTCTGTATTGAAGGTGACCACCGGCGTGCCCGCGGCTACGAAGCGGTCGATTTCGGATACGTTCGCGGCCCCGGCCGAGTTGATGGCCAGGCCGTCGAAATCCGCCGGATTCACCTGCGCGAGGCGCGCCCGGGCGATCTCCGGATCCTGCGTATTGTAGCGGATCTTTTCCACCACCACGCCGTAATACTGCAATTCTTCCAGGGCCTTGTCGAACCCCCGGTCGATATCGCGGTAAAAATCCATCGGCTCTTCCGGATAGGCCGCGCCGATGCGGATCGTCTTCTTACGGCTTAGGGCGCTGGCGAATTTGTTGGGCCGATAGCCCATCTCCTCGGCCACCTGCAGCACTCGCGCCTTGCTCTCCTCGCTCACGCCCTCGCGGTTATTGAGCGCCCGGTCAACCGTGCCGATGGAGGTTCCCGCTTTTTCAGCGATCATTTTTAAAGTAACACGCATACATCAAACTCCCGACATAATTCAGATATAACAATAATCGATCCATTCCTCTGTACTATATCAGAAATTTTTACGGATGTACAGCAAATTTTCGTGTGCGTTAACGGTTTTTTCCGCCTGGATTTTACGAAGCAGGTTTGCTAGAGTTTTAAAGAAAAAAAGAAAATTCGCAAATATTTGTGAACATTATATTGACGAAAGATTGTCGAGGTTTTATAATGTTCACAACAGTCAACACCGTTAAATCACACGAAAACACACGGCGCAGTTTTGAGAGAGGTGACAGCAATGGCCGAAGAACTCTTTCGCATGGAAGGCATCTGCAAGTCCTTTCCTGGCGTAAAGGCGCTGGATAATGTCTCCTTATCCGTAAACAAGGGCGAGGTTCACGGGCTCGTAGGCGAGAACGGCGCGGGCAAATCCACCCTCATGAAGATCATGACCGGCGTGTATTTTGCGGATGCCGGCGCGATCTACATCGAGGGCGAAAGGGTCAATATCGATTCCGTTGCCAAAGCCCACGAGTTGGGGATCAGCATCATTTTTCAGGAGATGACCCTTTGCCGCCACATGACGGTGGCGGACAACATTTTCATCGGGCGCCCTGCCCGCAAAGGCCCGCTGATCGATGATCGGCAGATGCATAAGGATGCCAAAAAAATTCTCGACGACCTTGGAATCAACATTAATACATACGCAAGGGTAGCCACCCTCTCCGTGGCCCAGCAGCAGATGGTGGAGATCGCCAAGGCTATCTCCTATAACGCCCGCATCCTGGTTCTGGATGAGCCTTCCGCCACGCTGACCGAACGCGAGATCCAGCAGCTCTTCGGCATCATCCGCAACCTGCAGAAAAAGGGCGTGGGCATGGTTTACATCTCCCACCGCATGGAGGAGCTGGGCCAGATCTGCGAGCGGGCCAGCGTGCTGCGCGACGGCCAATATATCGGCACGCGCAACCTTAAGGATATCACCATGAACGAGCTGGTGAACATGATCGTGGGCCGCTCGCTGGAGGATAAATACCCTAGGTATGAGCGCAAGATCGGCGAGGTGGCGCTGGAGGTCAGCAACCTAAAGGCGCACAACCGCCTGCCCCTCAAGGTGGATCACTTCTACGTGCGCAAAGGCGAGATATTGGGCATCGCGGGCCTTGTGGGCGCGGGCCGCACCGAGATTATGCGCTGCGTGTTCGGCGCGGATCGGGTGGAGCGGATGGAGGTCAAGATCGACGGCAAGCCTGTGAAGATCGGCTCCGTGATCCAGGCCATCGACCACGGCCTTTCCTACGCCACGGAGGACCGCAAGTTCGACGGCTTGGCTCTGGGCCTCGATGTGGAATACAACACCAACATGGCCCACCTGCGCCAGCTTACCAAATTCGGTTTCGTCAACGATAAGGAGGGCGCGCGCAACGCCGAGTTCTACCGGCAAAAGCTGCGCACAAAGACGCCTTCCATCCGCCAGCTCACGAAAAATCTTTCGGGCGGCAACCAGCAAAAGATCGTCCTCTCCAAGTGGCTCTGCAACGACGCCAAAATCCTGATCGTGGATGAGCCTACGCGCGGCATTGACGTAGGCGCGAAATTCGAGATATACCAGCTGTTTAATCAGCTGAGCGACCAGGGCGTGGCCATCATCATGATCTCCTCGGAGCTGCCTGAAATCTTGGGCATGAGCGACCGGGTGCTGGTGATCCACGAAGGCAGCGTCAACGGCGAATTGGTGACCAAGGAAACCTCCCAGGAGGAGATCCTCTACCTAGCCGCAGGTTACAACAAGCTGGAGGCCAAGGCGGCCCCTATGATTTCTTGAGGAGCGTGATCCA
>CAZAZI010000198.1:0-3876 GCA_964489575.1 uncultured Oscillospiraceae bacterium
CCGTTGTTAATGCGCAGTTCTTTTGTCAAATAATTAGCAGTAAAGCGTTTTTGGTCAGACTGTCCGAAAACCCACGTGCAGGGGAAATATAGTATAATAGAAGCAGCAAAACACAGGCGGTGAGGCATATGAAATACGTGGAAGGACAAGATCGGAGGCAGATGACGCTGTTGCCGGATTGTTTGGAAGATTACATCGGTGCGGATAACCCCGTGCGCGTGATCGACGCGTTCGTGGACGGGCTGGACATTGCGGAACTGGGCATCGATCGTGCCGTACCCAACGAGACCGGCAGGCCGCCCTACGACCCGCGCGACCTGCTCAAGCTGTACGTATACGGTTATTTCAACCGTATACGCTCGAGCCGCAGGCTCATGACGGAGTGCAGAAGGAACGTGGAACTGTTCTACCTGCTGGGGAAGCTGACGCCGGATTTTCGGACGATCGCGGACTTTCGAAAGAACAATGCCGGGGCCCTGAAGAATGTATTCAAAGCGTTCGTGAAGCTGTGCATGAAGCTGGGACTGTACCAAAAGGAGCTGCTTGCGGTAGACGGCTCGAAGTTTCGCGCGGTGAACAGCAAGGACAATTGCTACAACGCGGAGATTTTGCAAAAGAAGCTGGAGAGGATCGACGCGCACATTGCGGAATACCTTTCGCGGATGGATCAGGAGGATGAGCGGGAGCCGGATACCGCGGCACTGACAGAGGAACAAATCAAGGCGGTCGTCGGGGAGCTTCGTGCCCGCAAGGAGAAATACCGGGGCTATCTGAAGGAGCTTGAAGAAAGCGGGGAAACACAGCTTCTGCTGACGGATCCGGAGGCGCGCCGGATGCACTCGAAGGACGGGTTCCATTGCTGCTACAATGTGCAAACGGCGGTGGACGGCGGCAGCCACCTGATTGCGGAATATCAGGTGACGAACCGCAATACGGATCAGGGGCTCTTAAAAGAGACGGTGGAGAGTGCGAAGAAAACGCTTGAAACCGAGACGATCGAAGCGGTGGCGGATAAGGGCTACGAGAGCCGCGCGGATATTCTGGACTGTGTCATGAACGGCATTGTGCCCAACGTGGCCATGAAGTATGACAAGAAGGAACGGACCTACGCGATCGAGCATGTAGAAAACGAGATCAGCGAGGAAGAACGCAATTCCACAAAGCCTGCCGATATCCACAAATGCATCGCGGCGGGCGTGCTCCCCACATGCTACGAGGGGACGGCCATTGAGGTAGAGCTGCAAGGGCAAACGGAATTAAGCTGCTTCAGCCTGAATGAGGACGGAACCGTAACCTGCCCGATGGGACACATCCTGACGAAGCTGAAAACGAAGGGAAAGAGCAACGTCTACGCGAGCAAGGAGGCTTGCAGGCAGTGCAAAAACAAGTGTACGGACTCCGGGAACCGCAAGGAAGTGAGCTTCGGCCCGAACGCCAAACACGTGCCCGTGAGGATGTACGGCAGGTCCGGCCAAAGGCTGAATCCGCTGCCCGAGGGTGCGGTGCTGTACAACAGCTTTCACAGGAAGGATAAACGCAAGAAACAGGTGATCCTTCGGATCAAGGAGGACCCCGAAAAAATACGGCGGCGAATGTGCCTGTCAGAGCACCCGTTCGGAACAGTGAAATGGTACGACGGCGCGCATTACCTGCTCTGCAAAGGGAAAGAAAAGGCCACAGCCGAGCTGGGTCTTAGTTTTCTTGCGTACAATTTGAAAAGAGCGATCAACATGGTGGGAGTAAAGGCCTTGGTGGCCGCGCTTAAGGGATAAATCCCCTCTGCTCCTTTTTAGGTGGGGGGGTTAAAAGGAAAAACCATCTAAAACCCACCTTAAAAACACCAAAAAGCCCGATAAAATCGGGCTTTTTGGACAAATTGTGGCGGAGAAGGAGGGATTCGAACCCTCGCGCCAGTCACCCCAGCCTACTCCCTTAGCAGGGGAGCCCCTTACAGCCTCTTGGGTACTTCTCCACGCCATATTCGGTTGGGTCCTTCGCCGCTGGCTGGCGGAGAGAGAGGGATTCGAACCCCCGGTGCCTTTCGGCATCACCGGTTTTCAAGACCGGCTCCTTAAACCACTCAGACATCTCTCCTTGTCTATCGTGCGTGGTTATTATAGCAATATGGCCGTCAAATGTCAAGGCGTGATCCGCGCGCCGGGCCGCCCTGTGGGCGGGGGATTATCGCCTATTGCGGCGGGTACCGCGGGCCATGAGGAACAACCGCAGGAAGCTAACCAGGGCGCTCAGGGCAGCCACCACATAGGTCATGGCCGCGGCCCGCAGCACCTTGCGCGCGCCGGGCACTTCGTCGTAGGTTAGATAGCCGCCCTCCTCCAGCATGGCGAGGGCGCGGCGAGAGGCGTTGAGCTCCACAGGCAAGGTTATGAATTGAAAAAGCAGGATGCCCAGGAACAGCCAAACGCCCAGCATCGCCAGGTTGAAAGACCCCAGCATCACGCCTACGAGGGTGATCCAAGGGGCTGCGCCGGAGCCGAAGGAGGCCACGGGCAGCACGGCGTTGCGCAGCTTGATGGGCAAATAGCCCTCCTCGTGCTGCATCACATGGCCGATCTCGTGAGCGGCCACGGCCAGGGCGGCAATGGAGCTGTGGCCATACACGCTCTGTGAGAGGCCCACGGTGTTGCTGCGCGGGTCGAAATGATCCGTAAGGCTGCCGGATACCTGCGTTACCCTAACGCCGCTGCCCGCGCGCGAAAGCAGGCGGGAGGCCGTTTCATAGGCCGTTATGGCCGCAACCGCCGGTATCTTGGCATATTTCTCGAAGGTGCTCTTGACCCGCGCTTGGGCGATCAGCCCCAGCACGAACACGGCCAGCACCGCGAAAAGGAGCAGGTTTGAATCATAGCCGTATCCATAACCGTAGCCGTAACCGAACATGATCTTCTCCTTTTATGATACGCCCTGGTCCTCCAGGGGTTTGGCCACCACGATCACCCGCTCGTTGCTGGTGCCCTGGGCGCTATTCCACTCGCCGTGGCAGGTGATAAGGGTCATGCGGGTATCGCCGCTTTGCTCCATCACCCAGCCGGGCCAATCGTCGATGGTGAAAACATCCACGCTCGCCACGGCAAAATAGAGCACGCTGCCGTCGTCATAGGTGACGGCCATCTTTTCGCCCGGGGCCATATCGCTGAGCACGGAAAATACGCCTGCCACCTTTTTCCATCGGATGTGGCCGTTGATGATGGCATTGCCCGGCTCGCCCGGCGAGGGGCCCTCCTCCAGCCATGCTGCCACCTTTTCGGAATCGATGGTGCCCATAATCTTGACCGGCTCCCCGTTTTCATCTAAAATCGGGTTGCCCTTTTTATCCACATCATCCACGATGCCCACCGGCTCGATGGGGCAGGATATCTCCCGCTCCGTGAAGTGCAGCGTCACGGGGATCTTTTTCACATAGGGCGTGGGCGAGGGCGTGGCCACAACGGCATCCGCCGTGGGGGCGGGGGTGAAGGCCGCCGCGGCCGTAGGCGTAGGCGGGGCCACATAGGCATCCGGGATGAAGACATACTGGCGCACCAGCAGCCAAACCCCGGCGGCAAACAGCACGGCGCTGGCCGCCAGCAAGAGCCTGTTGAGCAAGAGGCTTTTGCCGGCCTTGGCGCTCTTTTGCGCGGCCTGCTGCTCCTCACCTCTATTATTATCCATACGTTCGTTTCCCATAGGAGGATTATATCATCCGCCCCAGGCCGAAACAAGGCGATATCCGTTAACAATTTCGCAGGGATGTGATATAATTGGAAAAATCGCGGGCGCCCGCGCCACAATAACCGATGGAGCGTAATGATATGGACAACAAGACCGCTTTGGCCGCCGCCCTGGCCGCAAAAACCGGCCTCGAGGCCGCCGAGC
>CAZAZI010000199.1:0-3841 GCA_964489575.1 uncultured Oscillospiraceae bacterium
CGCGCATAGAGGAGAGGATGCAGGGCCCGCTCTCCAGGAGCGTGCCGTCAAAGTCAAATAGAATGGCTGTGTATTTTATCCGCATAGTTTTATTATAGTACCGATTCCTCCCGGACGCAACCGATGCGGCCCTCATCCACGCCGAAGACGGAAAATCCCAGGGCTTGCAGATGTAAAAGGTGATCCGCCACGGCCGCTTCAATGCGCTCGCCCGGAACCAGGGCCGCCAAGCCCGGCGGATAAGCCCCGGCCGGGCTTGCCGCGATGCGGCCCACCGCCCCGGCGAGGGGCACGCTCTCCACAGGCCCCAACATGGCCTGCCGCAGCGAGCACACCCGAAAGCCCACGGGCTGGAAGGGCGGCTCCTTAATGACCGTTTTCGTACCGTAGGGCAGGTGGGTCAGGCCATCTACCAGCCGGTCATACCACGCATCCGGATCCTGGGGCGTGGTGATCAGCACCAGGCGGTAGGCATCGCTCATTTCGCATACCACCCCCGCCTCCGTAAGGCAGGCGTCCGCCAGGCGTCCGTCTATGCCCCGCGCTGTTACGTCGATCACCAGGCGGGTGGGGTCTGTATCCGCGATGCCGTGGCCCAGGCATTCGCGGCCCAGTACCTTTAGGCCGTTGATGCGGCCAATGCGCTGCCGCAGGATATCGATTCGGTCCAGATGCTTTTCAAAGCCGAAGGTCTTCGCCAGGTTCAGGGCCCTATCGAGGCTCACCATCAAAAGATAACTAGGGCTGGAGGTTTGCACCATGTTAAGCATGCGGCGCGCCTGCTCCCTAGAAATGGGGCAGCAGGAGCCAAGGTGCAGCACCGCGCTCTGGGTGAAGGCGGAAAGCGTTTTGTGCGCGCTCACGCACCACATATCTACCTTATCGGCGGGGAAGGAAGGCAACCGCTTGGAAAAGGGAAAGTGCGCCCCGTGCGCGGCATCCACCAGGAGAAGCGCGCCATGGGCGTGGGCTGCATCCGCAATAGCCGCGAGATCCGCGCACATGCCGTAATAATTGGGGCTGGTAATCAGCACCGCGTCCGCAGGCCGCTCGCTGAGGGCTTCATGCACCTGCTCCGCCGTGAGCATGCCCGCAATGCCGCAAGTTTCATCATAGGCCGGCGCTAGGAATTCCGCCGCATGGTCTGCTAGGGCCAGGGCGGCCAAGGCGGCCTTGTGACAATCCCGGCCCAAAAGCACCCGTTTCTTTTGCCCTAGCGCAAGGGACATCGTACTTAGCCCGGCCGTGCTGCCACCTACGAGCAAAAGGCTCGATTTCGCGCCATAGGCCCCGGCATATTCACGCTCCGTGCGGGCGATCACACCCTGCGGGCCGGCCAGGTCGTCCGTTCCATCCAGCTCGGTGATATCCCAGCCCGCCAGCTTACCGGCAAAAGGCGTGTCCTGGCCCTTATGGCCGGGCATGTGGAAGCGGGCCGGATCGCGCCGGCTATATTCCCCCAGCGTTTCGGGCAACGTGCGGCCATAACGCCGCTGCCTGCTCATGGTTTATGCGCGGCTGTGATCGCTTCGCCGAGCAACCGCGCCATTTCATCGGAAGGGTTGAAATAAAGCCAGTAATACTTGCCCTGCTGGTAGAAGATCAGCGAATGCGCCCTGCGCCGCGGCCCCACGGTCATCGCCAGCTTATGCAGCCCGGGCTGTTTTTCCCCCTTTGCGCCGGAAGGGATGATGCCAATTGCGCCGGCAGCGCCAGGCGGGAAGGCGGCAAGCATCTCTTTGGCGATCACCGCCCGAGCCGTTTGGGGCCGGTCGCCCAGCATCTGCTCCAGCAGCAGCGTGCCCGCCGGGAAGGGATATTGGCTATCTGCGGCGCCCGCTCCCGGCTCTTTATAGAAGAAGGTATAGCGGTAGGAAAGCAAGCGCTTTTTGTAAAACAGGCCGCCTAAGATGACGAACGCGAGGAAGAGGGCCAGCTGCGCCACGCCACGCCAGGCGTATAGCTCCGCGGCCCTGCTAAAGGCCCGCGCCAGCAGCACCAGCAGGAAAAGGATAGCTGCTAGCAGCAGATCCAAAGCCCGGGCGGCGCGGTTTTCATTGCGCTCTTGCAGCATCGGCATTCTCCTTTAGCGTATTTCATGCGGATGATTTTATAGTACCATCTTTGCCGCACCCGGTCAAATAGGGAAATCCGCTCCCTTTTTTGCGCCGCATACCCAATATATAGTGGTGGCGATTTTAGGCGATCTATGCGATAATGAGGCTGGAAATCCGCGCGGGAAATCCGTATCATTTTGCCGTAAGCGCCCGAAGCGCGGCGGATCGCGCCGGTTTCTACCGGCCTTTGCCCCTTAAAGGAATCTTAATGCGCTTTTAATCCGCGTTTAAAGCCGTGTTGTTACTTTGTTGATATTCGTTTGTTATGCTTAAGGTAAGGGGGAAGCCAACCCCCGCTATCGATTCCCTTTGCCTTACCCCAGCCTATTGAGAGGAGCATCTTATGCCTTCCGTATACATTCTGCTCGCCCGCACGGAGACGTTTTTCTCCCGAGCCATCCATATAGCCACAGGCGATCCCTATACCCACGCCTCCCTGGCTCTCAACCGCGATCTTTCCCGCATGTATAGCTTTGCGCGGCGCTGGCGGCGCATGCCCTGCATCGGCGGCTTCGTAAAGGAGCGGGTGGACGGCGGCATCTATGGGGATAATCCCAACGCGCCCTGCGCGGTGTTCGAGCTGCGCATCTCCGAGGAAGCGCACGCGCGCCTTTGCACCTATATGGATAGCCTCTATGCCCACCGCTTCCGCTGGCGGTATAATTACCTGGGCGCGGCCGCCAATTTCTTCGGCAAGTCCTATCGCGGTAAGCAGGCCTGCTTCTGCTCCGAATTTGTAGTGCGGGCGCTTCTGGAAGCGGGGGCCATTCCCGTATGCTCCGAGGCCCAGCCATTTCTCGATCCTGCCCGCGTGCGGCCCAGCATGCTGGCCCACTTCCCCGGCGCGCGCTGCGTATACGCTGGCAATCTGCAAGACCTGCCCAATGCCCTCTCGCCCCAGCCCGCCGCCAGCCGCTTTCCCTACCCGCGCTATGCCACGCCCCAAGCCTAAAAATGGAAAATGCAAATATAGCCGGATGGTTGTATTTTCGCCGCATTCGGGTTAAAATAGATGTGCCGCGCTAGGCGGGGAGTTAGCGGTGCCCTGTACCTGCAATCCGCTATAGCAGGGCGGAATCCCCAATCCGAGGCATGTTTCCGTGGGGCAGGCTCCCGTAAGGAGCGTTGAGGCCCGAGTCCTGTGCAATCCAACCCTGTGAACCATGTCAGGGCCGGAAGGCAGCAGCATTAAGCAGATGTTTGGGTGTGCCGCGGGGTTACCCGGGCGGAGCCGCCTGCGAGAGGACCGCCTGTGGAAGTAGCGTCGAAGAATGGGTGCGCGGCCTTGTGAAAAATGCGCGCCGGTGATACGTCACCGGCGCGTTTTTTCAATTTAAGGAATGGAAAATGGAATCAGAATTCTATAGCTAGGCGGAGGGGACGTTATCTTTAGCGATTCTCCCGCACCCCTTTGCAAAGAAGGGAAAAGGCGCTTGGCCCGCCCGCAGGGCGAGGGGAAAGGGAACAGGATAGATCCCCCGGATGGGAGGGCGTGCACGGGAGCTGGGGCAAGGAATGCCGGGTGATTGTGCTTCGTACAAGGGGACAGTAACAAGTCGGCCGTAGCGGATAATATAGGGGAACTGTGTTTGCCGGTGGAAACGTAACGCCAACCGCAAGGTATGGGGCTGGGGTGGCGTGCGCTGCTGCGGGCGCTGAGGATTCCGCGGGTGACGCAGTTTGCCCAGAATTATATGAAAACATCTGCCTACCGCAAACCCAAA
>CAZAZI010000200.1:0-3818 GCA_964489575.1 uncultured Oscillospiraceae bacterium
CAAGCGCCGCCCGTCAGCGCGCCGCAGAGCCGGCCGGAAAAGCCCATGCCCCCCAAGAGGCCGCCCATGGCGCGCACGAGGCCGGGGTTTTCTTCCCCATCCGCCTCCAGGCGCAGCAAAAGTAAAATCTGCGAGCAGCCGTAGCTCTGCATGGAAAGCTCCATCATCCGCGTTGCGAAATCGTTCATCGCGCTTCACCTCCCGCCTTCTGTTCCAGCCGCGCCGCCATGGTAAAATAGCCTTCCCCGGCCCCGCAGCCCGTTTCGCAAAGCCCCTTTAAAAGGGCCGCGTCCTCCACCTCCCAAAGCAGACGGCTGCGGAATTCTTCCAGCAGGCCGGGCCGATCCTCCCAATGGATCAGCGCAAAGCCCGCATCCGCCAGCCTCTCCGCCCAGGCCCGCCGGGCCTCTTGTGCAGCTTCATAGCGTATATCCGATACCAGCAGCGCGCCGCCCGCTTTGAGCGTGCGGCCGCATTCTTGCAGCACGGCGGGGATATCCGGCAGGGCGGAGAGCGTGCATTCAAAAAGCAGGCCGTCCATTTCGCCCGCGCCAAAGGGCAGCCGCCGCGCATCCGCGCAAAGCGCCGCGAGGCCCCGCGCCCGCGCCCGCTCGCAAAGCAAGGGCGAGATATCCACGCCCACAGCCGCAAAGCCCTTTCCCAGCAGGAAAGCTACGCCCGCGCCCGCGCCGCAGCCAATATCCGCCACCCGCGCGCCGGCTTGTAGCCCCGCCGCTTCCAGCAAGAGCCGGGTGGTCTGCCGCCCGCCCGGATGCATTTCGCTTGCGGCCCAGGCCTCCCACACGCTGAGGGTCATTTATCCTCCAGGGATTTTTCTACCCGCAGCATCTTGCCCAGCGCCAGTTCTTCGGGGATGAAGACCTGGCCGCAGCTGGGGCATTTGGGCAGGCTCACGGGGAAGCTGTTGCCAAGGTACGTCAGCTTTACCCTGCCGATTTCCATCTTTTCGCCGCACTTGCCGCAAACGAGCCCTTCGACCGCGGAAAGGTCGACCCCGCTTTCGTACATTTTCTCATTCATGCGCTCATACCTCGATCTCCATGCGGTGGCTGTAGGCGTTGCGCACGCGGAAAGAAGCGCCCTCTCGCCTATAATGCACCCAGTAGGTAACGGCCCCGCGCTTGAGGGAAGCGATGCGCAGGCCGCTCGGCGGATCTTCCAGATAACCGCCCGCCTTTTCCGCCTCGGCCACGGTGCGCACCACATCCTCCAGCAGGATCATGCGTTCCTCTAAAACCCGCGCCAACCCTTCTTCTAATGTAACGGCAACTTCATATTCCGGATCCATAATATCCTCCCCCCATACTTCCCGCAGCAGGGTCGCTTTGAGCCTTTCGCGGTTTTCCCGCCGCGCTGAAAGGCCCGGCGCTTCTTCCGCCTCGCCTGTGGGATATGCCAGATCCAGCAGGTGCAGGGCGCGCTTGCCCTCCTGCCGCACGCTATCGCGGCAATTGGCGCAATAGGCGAGGTAGTCCGCTTCGCTCTGGGCCTGCCAATGCGCCGCCATCTCCTTGGCGACGCCTGGGTTCGCATAGGCTGTGAGCCCGCCGTAGCCGCAGCATTGTGTTTTCTCCCGGCCATAGGGCAGCTCCTCGAGGGCAAAGCCCATGCCCTCGGCCAAGCCTCGCACGCTGGATTGCACGCCCCCCTCAAAGCGGGTGGTGCAGGCATCCTGCACGGCCAGCGTTTTTCCTTGCCCCTGCAAATGGCCTTGCGGCAGGCCAATTTCCTCCAATACATCCCATATGCCCCTAGGCCGCATCCCGGGAATGGCCTTCGCAAGCGCCATATAGCAGGTGGGGCACCCGGCGATCACCTGCGGGCTACCCAGGGCTTCCCAGGCGGAGCGCAGCTTAGCAGTCGTTTTTTTGAATATCTCCGCCTGCCCGGCCCAGTCCGCGATCACGCCGCAGCAGCCGAGCATCAGCCCCACGCCGCCCGTGAGCCGCTTAGCCAAATCCGCATAGGACCTTCTCACCACTTCAGGCGAGGAAGCGCCCAGCTGGCAGCCGGGGAAGAACAGATAGCGGCTCTCATTAAAGCCGCTTTGGTGCCGGGCCAGGAAATAGGCCTCCGAATTGCTGAAAGCTAAATCCCTTAGGGCAAAATCATGGGCCGAGGGGGGCATCTTGCCGGTTTTCACCATCAGCTCGCGCGCCTCGGAAAACACCTCGGCCATATTCAGGCCGTTGGGGCAAAGCTCGCCGCATTGGCCGCAAAGGCTACAGGCGTTGATCATGCCGTTCGCGTGGCGCGTACCCATGACGATGGTGAGGTTGTTATACACCTCGTGCACATAGCGCTTGGGATAGGATTTATAGTGCGCTAAAAAGGCGCAGCCCTTGACGCACTCCATGCATTCGCATTGGATGCAGCGCCCGGCCTCAGCCATGGCTTCTTCCGCCGTATATGCGCCGCCGCGCGGCTCTGGCGGCGCTTCCGGCGCAATGCCCTCTAAATTCGTATACAGCCTGGTTTCAAACGCGCCTTCGCGTTCCCGGGCGTTGGTCAAAGAGACCCCCTGCAAAAAGCGGTCTATGGAAATGGCGGCCCTGCGGCCATCCTCCAAGGCAAAAATAGGCGAATCGCTCCCCTGCCGCAGCCGCCCGCCCGCGAACACGCCGCTTTGGCCGGTTTCCAGCGTCATCGGATCGATCGGCCCAAATTCAAAGGCCCCCGACCCGCCCGTGGCCACATAGACCGCGTCGAAGCTTTCCCGCAGGCGCCCGATACCTTCCATTCCCTCTACCCGTTCGTTTAGGCGGATCTGGACGTTGAGCGCTTCCAGCCGTTTGAGGTCGGTTTCAATGATATTTGCAGGCAATTCCTGCTCGGAGAGGGTGCGCAGCCAGCCACCCAGCTGGCCCTTTTCTTCAAAGAGCGTCGCGCTATAGCCCTTGCGCGCCAACTCCAGGGCCGCGGCCAGGCCGCTGAGGCCGCCGCCCACCACGGCGGCCCTGCCTTGCCGGCTGGGCGAGAAGGAACGCCTGGGCTTGGCCTGGCCCAGCGCCACAGCGGCCCGCTCCAATTCGCGCAGGCGGATAGAGCCGCCGATCTCCCCGCGCTTGCACGCGCCCCGGCAGGGCTCGTCGCACACATAGCTGATGATGCCGGGAAAGGGGATCGCCTTTTGATAGAGGGCCAGCGCGCCGTCAAAATCGCCCTTGGCCAGGGCGGCGCAGATCCCCCGCGCATCCACATGCATGGGGCAGGCGGCCGCGCAGGCGGGCGGCTCCTCTTGGGTGCACAGGGTCTCGCGTTGGCGCATGCGTTCTTGATCCATGCCGCTTCCTCCTTCTATTCTGAAAAGGCCCCGCAATGCCCGGGGCCCGCGTATGCGCTTCTATTCGTTTACGATACTATCCATATGCCCATTTTGCAAGGGCGGATCGTTTCCATTTTGCTTGCGGGAACAAGGGAGCCGAATTAGAGCAGGGCTCCCGGCCGGCGGCTTTGAGACCGGCCGGCCAGGGGCCCCGCAAAAGCTAGGATGTTTTGCCCGCTTGCGGGCGGGGCCGGTTACTTCGCCATCGCGTCCAGCGCCGCCTTGACCTTATCGGGCTTGGCGGGCACGGCCAGGATGCGCGCGCCTGTGGCGTTATAGATGGCGTTAAGGATGGCCGGATGCGGCGCGGTCAGGGGCGCCTCGCCCACGCCGGAGGCGCCGTAGGGCCCCAGAGGGCGCGGGGTCTCGGTGTAGATGATCTCGATATCATCCGGCACATCCGCCGCGGTGGGAACGCCGCAGCCGCGCAGGGAGGTGTGCTTCTTGAGGTCTTCGAAATCCTCGCTCAAGG
>CAZAZI010000201.1:0-3814 GCA_964489575.1 uncultured Oscillospiraceae bacterium
CCTAAGCATGTAAACGGTGATGGGTCGCATCCCGCCAACAGATTTCGCCTTGGGCGCTTGTTTACCGTACCTACGTACCTAAATAAACCCCCGCAAGGGGGTACCTGTACTAATCTATCACAACAAAAGCCCGGTGTCAATCAAAAAAAGGCCCATATACAAAGCCTTGGGCCTGTTTTTTTATGGGATTTGTGCCCTTGCTCCGCTCGATGGGGCATATCTTGTGGTCGGCGGGATCGATGGGAATTTCTCTATGGTTTGGGCATATCCCCCTTGCGCACGACCCGCACCCAGTAGCCGCTGCCGTCGCTCGCCCGCACGAACTTATCAAAGCCCTTACCGCGCGGGGGGACGGGCGCATATTCCCCCGGGAGGGCATATACGGTATAAGCGCCGGATCGGCTCGTGCCCTCGCCGCAAAGGTAATGGCCCAGCGCGCCCGGGTAGCTTACCCGCCGCCAACTGCTCTGGGGGAAGGTGCGGGGAAAAGGGTTCGAAATGGCCGCCGGCTCTGGCGCCGGGGCCGGCCGATTGGTTTGCGCAGGCGCGGGCGCGGCCCCATGAAAAAGCTCCTGCGCCTTTTGCAGCGCAGCCAGAAGCGCCTCGCTCTGGGGCCTGCGGCTTTCGGCCCGGCCCGCCCCGGATGGCTGCCGCGCCGGGCCGGCCTGGGCGGGCTGCACGCTGGCCTCCTGCTCCGGCTCGGGCAACGGCGGCGGGCAGGCGGGCGGAGGCGGCAGAGCGGCCGCCGGGGCGCTCTCGCTCGCCGGGGCCTGCAAACGGACGGCCATTTTGGCCCTTTCCAATAGCGCGCTGCGGCCCGCGAAGCCGCCGGCCAGCACAAAAGCCCCTTGCGCATAGGCCAGCGCGGCCACGGGGGAAAAGGGCAGGGCCAACGAGCCGCGGCCCTCCTCATCCAGCTCGGCGGCCAGGGCCTCCGCCCCCGGGCCGATGAGATATAGCGCCGCGCCGGGGCAGGGCGGCGAGAGGGCCAACAGGCCCCGGCCCTCCCCCTCCTCCAAGCGGAGCAAGGCTTTGGTTCTTCCCAGCAGCGGCATCATCCTG
This sequence comes from uncultured Oscillospiraceae bacterium, assembly GCA_964489575.1. Taxonomy (GTDB): domain Bacteria; phylum Bacillota; class Clostridia; order Christensenellales; family CAG-138; genus Pelethousia. The sequence goes on from CAZAZI010000201.1 coordinate 1,063, forward strand.
GTGCGCACGGTCAAATCATCCCCCTATCTCCCTTAAAACTATGTTATAATACCCCAAAGAATACCTTAACCCTAGACGAAAGGCGGACTTTGGCATGGACGAGCTGCGCAACGCAAACGGCCAAACCCTGGCGGAATTCCTCTCTGCCTATGATGTAAACAAATACCCCCGGCCCTCTGTCACGGCGGATACGGCGGCCTTCACCTTAGTGGAAAAAGGGGGGGCTTTGCGCCTGTGCGTGGTGCTGGTTCGCAGGGGCAACCACCCGGATTTGGGGCGCTACGCCCTGCCCGGCGGCTTTTTGAACATGGATGAAACCAGCCTGGAGGGCGCGGCCCGGGAACTGCTGGAGGAAACCGGTATCAGCGGCCTGCCCCTTCGGCGCTTTGGCGTGTTCGACGCGCTGGATCGGGATCCGCGCACGCGGGTGATCACCGTGGGGCATTACGGCCTGGCACCCCTCTGCAGCCTGCGCCCTGAGGGTGGGGATGACGCTGCGGAGGCCGGCCTGTTTACCGTGCGCGTGCGGCGGGAAAGCTGGTGCCCCCAGGCGGAAACCTACCGCATTTTGCTCGGCGGCAAGGCAAGGCTGCTTAGCCGCGCCCAGCTGCGCTACGACGAGCTGGGCTCTTACACCGCCGCCCTGCCCAAGGCGAGCCGTGGCCTGGCCAGCGATCACGACCACGTGCTTTTCGGCGCCTTGCTGGCGCTCCATGACCTGCCCCGGGAACGGGCTGCCCGGCTTTTGACATTGGGCCGGCCGCAGCGGGAGCGGGAAGCCGTCGCGGCCCTTCATTATGCATTGGGCGCGCTGCCGCGGAGGGTATAGCCATGGCCTGGTGGGAAAAAAAGGATTCCGCCTGGGTCTACGCCCTGGGCTGGCTGCTGGTGATATTGGCCCTACTGATGCTCTGCCTGCGCTTTACCATCAATAACCGGGATTATTTCCTCAAAACCTATGAGGCCATGGATATTGAGGCGCAGATCGGCATTTCCGCGGAGGATAGCGCGGACGCCATCATGGCCATGATCGGCTATATGGAAGGCAGGCGGCAGGATATCCAGCTGGAAGTGGTGGAATACGGCCAAACCGTAACCATGTTCAACCAGCAGGAGATTGACCACATGGCGGATGTGCGGAATTTATACCGGCGCTTCTGCGTTATGGAGTATATTGGCCTGGCGATTCTGGCCGGGCTTTGGTGGGCTATGCTTTGGGCCAGGCGGCGCAAGCCGGCGCTGCCAGGCCTCATCCGGGGCAGGCTGTGGCGGGCGCTGGCCGTGTTCGGCTGCATATTGGCCATCTTGGGGCTCTACGCCCTGGTGGATTTCTACGATCTGTGGACGCGCTTTCATTATATGTTCTTTACCAATGAGCTGTGGCTGATGGATTATAACACCTGCCGCATGATCCGCATCTGCCCCCTCGATCTTTTCTCCGGCATCATCGCCCGCTTCACGGCCCTGGGCCTCTGCGGCCTGGCAATGGTGAGCGGCGTTACGGCCCTCTTGGGCCGCGCCCCTAAGAAAGGAGCCGCCCAATGACCTACGAGGATCGGGCCAGGCGCGGCCTCGCGGCCTATCAGGCCGATCCCAACGCTCTCCTGCTGGCGGTCGAAAGTTCTTGCGACGAAACCGCTGCCAGCGTTTTGCGGGGCGGGCGGCAGGTGCTTTCCATGGCCGTTCACACGCAGATACCCCTGCACCGTCAATATGGCGGCGTGGTGCCGGAGCTGGCCTCCCGCAGCCATGTGGAGCGGGTGGGCGGCGTGGTGCGGGCAGCCTTGGAGCAGGCGGGCGCACAGCTTTCGGATATCGCCGCCCTGGCCGTAACGAGCGGGCCTGGCCTGGTGGGCGCGCTGCTGGTGGGCCTGAGTTATGCCAAAGCCCTGGCCTTTTCCGCGGGACTGCCCTTGATCGGCGTCAACCACCTGGCCGGGCACGTAGCCGCCAATTACCTCACGTTCCCCGATTTGGAGCCGCCCTTTACCTGCCTGGTGGCCAGCGGCGGGCACAGCCACATCGTGGCTGTGGAAAGTTATACCACCTTTCGCCTTTTGGGCCGTACCCGGGACGACGCGGCGGGTGAGGCATTCGACAAGGTGGCCCGTGCCCTGGGCCTGCCCTATCCCGGCGGGCCGGAGCTCGAAAAGCTGGCCAAGGCCGGCGATGAAAACCGCTACCCCCTGCACGCGGCCTTCAACGAGGGGCCGGGCCTGGATATGAGCTTTTCGGGCCTCAAAACGGCAGTGGTCAATTTGCTGCACAACGCGGCCCAGCGCGGGGAGCAGGAGGACGCGGCCTCGCTGGCGGCTTCCTTTCAGCGGGCCGTATGTTCCACGCTTACGGATAAGGCCCTGCGCGCGGCCCTGAACCAGGGCCGGGAAAGCCGAACGCTGGCCCTTGCGGGCGGCGTTTCCGCCAATCAATACCTTAGGGATATGCTGGAGGCGGCCTGCGAAAAGCACGGCCTGCGCTTTTGCTGCCCGGATATGCGCTTTTGCACGGATAATGCCGCCATGATCGGCTGCGCCGGGCATTACGCCCTGCTAAGCGGCCTCTACAGCGGCCTCGAACTCAACGCCCAGCCGGGGCTTTCCCTTTGCGCGGAATGAGGGGCCCCTAAAGGGGCCATACTATGCCCACGCCTTACTTATTGAACGAATAAGGAGGAGGGCTGGGCATGGATATCCTAAGCGACCTTTTGCGGGTGGCGGCGCTGAGCATAGGCTCTGTGGCCGCCCTGTTTCTG
>CAZAZI010000202.1:0-3780 GCA_964489575.1 uncultured Oscillospiraceae bacterium
AGCCGCCCAGGAAGGTATAGATCACCACGAAGATAGCCCCGGCGATCATCATCGAGCGGTAGGAAAGGCCAAAGAGCGTGCTGAACAGCTTGCCGCAGGTAACGAAGCAGCTGGCCGCGTATACCGTGAAGAAGATGAGGATGAAGGTAGCGGCGATGGTCATGATAACCTTTTTCTTTTCATGGAAACGGTTGGAGAAGAAATCCGGCACGGTGATGGCGTCCCCGGCGATGAAGGAATAATGCCGAAGGCGCTTGGCCACGATCAGCCAATTGATATAGGTGCCCAAGGCCAGGCCGATAGCCGTCCACACGGCGTCGCTCAGGCCGCACCAATAGGCCACGCCGGGCAGGCCCATCAACAGCCAGCCGCTCATATCCGAGGCCTCGGCGCTCATCGCCGCCACCCATGGGCCCAGCGAGCGGCCGCCGAGGAAATAGTCCTCGCTGCTTCGGTTGGCGCGCTTGGCGAAGTACAGGCCGATGCCGATGACCACGGCCATGTAGCCGATCATGGCGATAAGGATCTGCAAGGTATCGTGTGACATGGTGGTACCCCCTTATGGATATATGAATGAGAAAATGGATAACCGGCAGCCTTCCCCAAGGGCCGGCCAATGGATACACGCATACAATTGATTCATTATAACAAAAACCATCCGCTTCCACAACCAAGCAAAAAGAAAAAAGGTTTTTTGCCGCGCGCGGGCGCATTTTCGGCGCTGGGAATCCGTTGCGCGGGATAGAAAATGCTGGTATAATAAAAAACGTATACCGCGCATAAAAGGTATGTAAATCCTGCATCATCCCGAAGGAGACAAAAATGAAAAAGATCGTCGCGCTCGTGCTGATTCTGCTGCTTTGCGTGCCTTCCGCCGCTCTGGCCGAGGGTGTGGAGCTTACGCTCCAGGCAAGTAAGCTCACTTTATATCAGGAAGACGTATATGCGCTTTCCTATTTTTTGGAGCCGAACACGGGCGCGCGCGTCTATTGGGCCAGCTCCGATCCGCAGATCGCCCAGGTGGACGAGCAGGGCGTGATCACGGCCCTCCAGAAGGGCAGCGCCAAAATCACTGCCTTCACCGAGGATGGCGCGGCCAAGGCCACCTGTAAGCTAACGGTCAAAAAGCTCAACATTACCCGCATTTCGGCCACCATTGAGGGCAACGTATACGATGGCGACTATAACCCCGTGAGCAGCGGTGCGGAAGCGGCCCTGCGCAGCTACTGCGAGCGCCTGGGAGATAGCCGGGGCGCGAAGATCGCCCGTGACGCTGTGGAAAAGCTGGGCGTCAGCTATGATACCATGGATTGCAGCCAGCTGGCCCAGGCCGTTTACAAGGCCAACGGCATCCGCATCTCCCGCACCAGCGGCAATCAGGCCGAGGATATGGCCAAGTATGAGCGGGCGGACGGCAAGCCCCGCGTGGGCGATTTGATCTTCCTTTCCTTCCCCTCCTGGCGCACGTGCAGCTGCGGCGAAGTCTGCCGCCGCTACCGCCAGGTGCACCACACGGCTATCTATCTGGGCAATGTCGACGGCACGGATTACGTGGTGGATTCGAGCAGCTATTTCGGCCACGTCATCTTGCGCGCCTATAGCGGCAGCACCATCGCCGGCATGAACATCGTTTTCGTGGCCGGCAAGTAAGAAATATTATAGATGGAAATGGGGATGCGGCCTATGGAACGGCGGGCGGGCGATAAAAGCTGGCTATACGGCATGTTCATCCTGCTTCAGAGCATCCTGTATGGGATTGGCAACCCCCTTTCCAAGATCGCCTTTGAAAGCATTTCGGCCCTCTGGTGCCTTGCGGTGCGCTTTGGCTTGGCCTTTGCGGTTTTCGCCCTGCTCTTCGGCAGGCGGGCCGCGGCCCAGCTTCACGCGGCCAAGCCGGCGGATTACCTGCCCGCGGGCCTGAGCATGGCCTTGGCCTATATCACCTGCAACCTCGCTTTGGAGCGCACCAGCGCCACCAATGTGGGGTTTCTTATGTCTTTGCCGGTGCTCTTTGCGCCGCTGCTCTCCAGCCTTCTGCTGCGCAAACCCTACAAATGGCTGCACCTGCCCGTGCAGCTGGCGGTGGTGCTGGGGCTATACCTGCTTTGCGCCAACGGCTCCGCCTTTCGCCTGGGCGCGGGCGATATTTTGGCGCTTTGCACGGCCCTATGCGTGGCCGGCGGGTTGGTCTTTGGCGAGCGGGCGCTCAAAAAGCTGGATGCGGTGGTTGTATCTACCGTGCAGCTGGGCGTGACCGCTCTGCTGAGCACCGCGCTGGCCTTTGCCCTGGATGATGCCGCCCGGCTGCGCCTTGTCACCCCGCAGGCTTGGGCTGTGGTGGCCTATCTGGCCATCGGCTGTAGCTGCATCGCTTATGTGCTGCAAAATTCCGCCCTGCTGCACCTGGAGAGCCGCCTGGTATCCCTGCTGCAATGCACCCAGCCCGTGCTCACCGCCCTTTTTGCTTACTTTCTGTTGGGCGAGGCGCTCCGGCCCTCCGGCCTCTTTGGCGCGGCCCTGATCCTGGCCTGTATCGTAGCAGAGAACGTTATTCCGGCGCTGCGGGAGGGGTAAACGCTTTGATATGCGGTATAAAACAACGGCGGGATCGTGCTTCCCGCCGTTGTTTCCTATTGTCTGCTGCAATACGCAGCCAACTTCGCCAGTGTATCGGGCTCCAAACTTTCGGCCCGGGCGGCGGGGGGGATGCCGCAATATTCCAAGGCTTCCGCCGCGCCGGGCAGGGCCTTGAGGTTATTAAGAAGGGTCTTGCGGCGCTGGCCAAAGGCGCGCTGAAGGAACCCGGCAAAGCCGGGGATCAGGGCCGTATCCCGCCGGATGAGGAGGGCTACGGAGGAGCTTACATCCGGCTGGGGATAATAATCGGCCGGGGAGAGCTCCATCAGGCGGCCAGGCTCGTAATAATGCTGCGCCAGCACGGCCAGCGGGCCGTATTGGCGGGAAGACGGCCTGGCAAAGAAGCGTTCCGCCGCCTCCTTTTGGGCCATCAGCGCCATGCGGGGAATAGGAAGGCCGCAACTTAAAAGCCGCAGGCAGATGGGCGTGGTGGCATAATAGGGCAGGTTGGCCGCCACGGCGAAAGGCCCGCCAAGCGCGGCCCGCACCCGGTTAAGGTCGGTTTGGAGAAAGTCCTCATTTAGGATGCGCAGCTTCGGCTCGCCGGCAAAGAGGCTGGAAAGGGCCGCGGCCATGGCAGCATCGATCTCCACGGCGCATACCCTGGGGGCGTGGCGCAGCAAGGGGCCGGTGAGCGCGCCGAGGCCTGGGCCGATCTCCAGGGCGGGCAGGTCGCCTTGGCAGGCGGCCGCCGCGATGGACTGCGCCTTTTCCTCATTGGCCAGAAAGTTTTGCCCCAGGGCCTTGTTGGGCCTGAGGCCGAAAGTTTGCAGCTGCTCTTTGATACGATCCGCGCCGCTCACTTTTTCACCAGCACGGTCACATTGTATTTCGTGCCCCAGCGCCTGGCTTCCGCTTCGGTGTTAAACCAGATGTCGAGCTGGTTCATGGGCTCGCCGGCGCTGTTTTTATAATTGCGGAAGGCGCCCGTATCCTCGGCTTTGCCAAAGCCGTATTTGCTGATGTAGATTTGGGTGCCATATTTAATGTAGTAGGTGTTGACGGCGATGGTGCCCAGCTTGGGCCGGGTTCCGGTGGCCGTGCGGCTGCCTGTACAGTAGGCGGTGATCTTATCCACCGTCATCTTTACCCAGCCGTTTTCACCCGCGACCGGGGCTTCCTTCCAACGCCGGGTTTCGCCCA